>JALHPG010000078.1 GCA_022842625.1 Bacteroidia bacterium
CATTTTTTCGAGCAATAATCGCCCAAAATGGTATCTTTGCGCTGCAATGAAAACTAAAACTTTAAAAAAGAACAAAGTTAACGTAGTTACACTAGGTTGTAGTAAAAACCTGGTAGATAGCGAAGTATTAATGGGGCAATTAAAAGCCAATAAATTTGATGTAGAACATGAGGGTACTAGTGACGATCATCAAATTGTTATTATAAATACATGTGGCTTTGTTGACAATGCTAAACAAGAAAGTATTGATACAATTTTACGTTATGTGCAAGCAAAAAAAGACGGTGATGTTGAAAAAGTATATGTTACCGGTTGCTTAAGCGAACGCTATAAAAAAGACCTTGAAAAAGAAATTCCGGAAGTGGATGCCTATTTTGGAACCAGAGAATTACCTAAAATATTAAAAACTTTAAAGGCCGACTATAAACACGAATTAGTTGGCGAACGCCTTTTAACAACACCGCAACATTATGCTTATTTTAAAATAAGTGAAGGTTGCGACAGGCCTTGCAGCTTTTGTGCCATACCATTAATGCGTGGTAAGCATGTGAGTGTAGAAATGGATGAACTGGTTAACCGCGCTAAAACACTTGCTGCCAAAGGAACTAAAGAATTATTACTAATTGCACAAGACTTAACTTATTACGGACTTGATATTTATAAAAAACGTGAACTGGCAAATTTAGTTGCTAAATTAAGTGATGTTGAAGGGATCGATTGGTTGCGTTTACATTATGCTTTCCCTAGCGGTTTCCCAATGGAAGTGTTGGACATTATGAGAACAAAATCGAATGTTTGTAATTATTTGGATATGCCTTTGCAACACATAAGCGATAACATGCTTACCAGTATGAGAAGAGGAATTACCAAACAAAAAACGATCGATCTTGTAAATAAAATACGCGATAAAGTTCCGGGTATTGCTATTCGTACTACTCTAATCGCAGGCTATCCGGGCGAAACAGAAAAAGATCACGAAGAAATGCTTAAGTGGGTATCTGAAAGTAAATTTGAACGTTTAGGGATCTTCACCTATTCTCATGAAGAAAATACACATGCACATTTATTAAAAGATGATGTTTCTGAAAAAGTAAAACGTAAACGTGCAGATGCTGTAATGGCATTACAACAAGAGATCTCTTATAAACTCAATCAACAAAAAGTTGGTCAAACTTATAAAGTTTTGTTTGATAGAAAAGAAGGCGAGTATTTTATTGGAAGATCGGAGTTTGATAGTCCGGATGTAGACAATGAAGTTTTGGTAAAAGCAGTTGGCGATACCTTTGTGCGTATTGGTGATTTTGCAAATGTAAAAATTACAGAGGCAAATGATTTTGATCTTTATGGTGATTTAATTTAAAAACGTTATTGCTCATGAAAAAACTATTTTTTTTATTTATTGTATTATTTTCCCTAAGCGGTTTTTCACAAACAATACAAAACAGCAGTTATGGCACTGTTGGTTATATTAAAGAAGATGGCACTGTGCAAAACCAGAGTTATTCAACCCTTGGTTACATTAAAAAAGATGGTACCGTTCAAAACCAGAGTTATTCAACCATTGGCTATATTAAGGAAGACGGGACTATTCAAAATCAGAGCTATTCAACCATTGGTTACATTAAAAAAGACGGTACTATACAAAACCAAAGCTACTCAACCATTGGCTACATAAAAAGTGATGGTACTATGCAGAACCAAAGTTATTCTACCATTGGTTATGCAAAAAATGTAAATAAAACCTGGGCAGCAGCGGCGGTTTTCTTTTTCTTTTATAGACTGAATTAATTATATTTGAAACAGATAAATTGGTCACAAAACACAATAAACATCGCTAAAAGATTTAAAAATAGTTATCATTAAATAAAATAAAATGGCAAAAGAAATAAAAAACGTAGAATACGGATTAGAAAAAATATTTGAAGGTGCACAGGATTTTTTACCTCTACTTGGCACTGATTATGTTGAGTTTTACGTTGGTAACGCAAAACAATCTGCGCACTTTTACAAAACAGCATTCGGTTTTCAATCCTATGCCTATGCAGGATTAGAGACTGGATTAAAAGACCGTACATCTTACGTTTTAAAACAAGATAAAATTCGTATTGTACTTACAACCGCTTTAAATAGTGATTCGCCTATTGGTGAGCATGTAAAAAAACACGGCGATGGCGTAAAGGTTATCGCGCTTTGGGTAGAAGATGCTCGTAAAGCATTTGAAGAAACCACTAAACGCGGTGCAAAACCATTTATGGAGCCTACAGTTGAGAAGGATGAGCAAGGTGAAGTAGTTCGTGCCGGAATTTATACCTACGGAGAAACTATTCACATGTTTGTTGAACGTAAAAATTATAAAGGTGAATTTTTGCCGGGCTTTAAAGCATGGAAAAGCGATTATAACCCTACTGCTGTTGGTTTAAAATTTATTGATCATATGGTTGGTAATGTTGGCTGGAACCAAATGAACGAAACCGTTAAATGGTATGAAGATGTAATGGGCTTTGTAAACTTTTTAAGTTTTGACGATAAACAAATTACAACAGAATACTCTGCTTTAATGAGTAAAGTAATGAGTAATGGTAACGGTAGAATTAAATTCCCAATTAACGAGCCTGCTGAAGGAAAGAAAAAATCACAAATTGAAGAGTATATTGATTTTTATGAAGGTGCAGGAGTTCAGCATTTAGCGCTTGCTACAGATGACATCATTAAAACAGTTGCCGAATTAAGAGCCCGTGGTGTTGAGTTTTTACCACCACCGCCGCAAGCTTATTACGATGATATTCCAAGAAGATTAGGTGTTCATATGGATATTATGAAGGAAGATATTAAAGAACTTCAAAGATTATCTATACTTGTTGATGCGGATGAAGAAGGTTATTTATTACAAATATTTACCAAGCCGGTAGAAGACCGCCCTACTTTATTTTACGAAATAATTCAACGTATGGGTGCAAAAGGTTTTGGTGCAGGTAACTTTAAAGCTTTATTCGAATCTATCGAAAGAGAACAAGCCTTAAGAGGAACGCTATAATCCTTACTTTATTTTTTCCAGTTAAAGCAAACATCTAAACGGTGTTTGCTTTTTTTATGCGATGATAATTTGCCTAAAAAATTACGTTTAAATTTGGCGAGTTTCATGCTAAAAGCTCGATTTTTAGCATGCGATGAACCTGTAGAGGAAGAAGATGATCTTGTTTTAATACTCGAACTACCTTTTAAATTTAAGGATAGATCTAAATTAATATTCATTTGAGGTGTTTCAACATTTTTAAATGTTTGCTCACCAATGTTAAGCTCTTGTGAAAAAGGATTTGAGTCGTTTTGAATAGATAGATCGCTGTTATTTTCAAAATTTACCATTTGATTAATTGGCGTTGATTCCTTCGCAATATTTGTTTCAATGGAATTTATATTTTTTGGCAGATTAATCGTATTTGAAGGAGTATTTATCCTTCTTGGTCTTGGCTGTGTTCTTCTAACCTGAGCTGTAAGTGGCATTTTATTTGTATTGATCCTGCTTACCTGACCAACATTATTTATTGACCGAGTTCTTTCAGGATTACGCAAAGCTCTTTGTTGAACTTGAATTTGAACTGATTTATTTGGATTGGTATTAATTGAATTATTATTTGAGAAACTCATATTTCCTCTATTACTTAAATTAGTATTAGAGATGTTATTCAAAAACTGTTGTTGTTGGGAGAACCCAATTTGAAAAAACAAACTTAAACTGCAGGCAATGATCGATCTCATGTGAACTATTTTTTTTTAAATATCACAAAAGCAATTTTTGTCAAAGAAAAATTATAGTTAATGAAAGTAAAAAAATATTAGAATTAACTATTATTAGCAAAGAAGCAATCTAAGGTAAAAGATTCCTTTAATTTTTTTAAGAGAGCCGTTATAATAAAAAACTTCAGTCATAGAATAAGAATTATGTGGGTAAAAAAAATGAGGTAACCTAAGCTACCTCATCTTGGTGTACACCACAAAATTTATATACTAAACCTATTCTGTGTTTTTATTTGCTAACTATTATTTTCGTGGTCGCAAATTGTCCAACTACAAAATAAATCCCGTCAACTAAACCGTTTATAGAGATCATTTGCAAATTCTCTTCCGCTTCAAAAGTATTTACGATTTGGCCAATTGCATTTACTATTGAATATGAACCTTTGTTTGGAACGATCAGTTTAAACTCACCATTATTTGGATTTGGATAAACACTAATTTTCAAATTCTGATCTTTAATTTCGTTCAGACCTAAACATGCCGAAACTGATTGTGTAAACGTAGATGTGTTGCTACAACCTAAAGCGGAATTTCCGATAACGGTGTAGGTTGTGTTGGCTGCCGGTGTAACTGTAATTACCGAATTATTACTACCGGTATCCCAAGTATAACTATTAGCACCACTAACTGTTATTGATGCGGTTTCGCCAACACATATTAAACTTGATGAAGATACAATTGCAACTGTTGGATTTGGGTTTACATTTAAACTAATTGTGGTTGTACCAAAGCAAGAACCGCTGTTACCACTTACTGTATAATTAGTATTAGAAGTAGGATTTACCGAAACGGAAGCTGTATTTGCGCCCGTACTCCATGTATAAGTGGAAGCGCCATTTGAAGTAAGTGTTGCAGACGATCCGCTGCAAACAGAATTTGTATTTGACGTTGCAGAAATTGTAATAGTTGTGGTGATACCAACATTTGTAGTGCTAGAAGTTGAACAAGCCCCGTTATATCCTGTAACTGTATAGTTTGTAGGAATAACCGGCGACACTATTATTGACGATGTTGTTGCACTTGTATTCCATGAATAAGTACTAGCTCCATTAGCACTAAGAGTAGCAGAACCACCTGTACAAATTGAAGCTGCGCTGGAATTTAAAGTGATCGTTGGGGTAATAACCGGGTTTACACTAACTGTTTTGGTATTACTGCAAGATCCGTTACTGCCTGTTACTGTATAAACCAGAGCGGTAGACGGAGATGAAATTATTGAAGCTGTTGAAGCCGCAATAACTGTTGGCGATGTGACGCCATTATTCCATGTATAAGTACTAACACCAACAGCAGAAGCCGTTAGAGTTAACGTGTTGCCCGTACAAAATGTTTGTGTTGCAGAACCTGCAATATTAATGGTTGGAGTTGCAGATGCCCCTACAGTAGCTGTTTTAACGCTAATACAAGTGCCATTATAGCCCGTTACTGTATAAACCGTCAATCCAACCGGTGTAACGGCAATTGAGTTAGTGGTTGCGCTTGTACTCCATGAATAAGTAGTGGCACCACTTGCCGAAATAATAGTTGTTGAAGAACCTATACAATGAACGGTACTAGATGGTGTAACAACAACAGTTGGTGTTGTTGTTACACTTAACGTAAAAATGTTTTCGAAGCTACAAGCTACAGTGCTTGTTCCTGCTGTAACAGAATAGTTTGTTGTAACTGAAGGAGAGACCACTATAGCAGAACTAGTTGCACTTGTATTCCATAAGTAAGAATTAAAACCTGAGCCGGTTGCACTTAACGTAGCGCTTTGACCTGAGCAAATTGTATTAGAGCCTACAATTGTAACTGTTAACGTTTGACAGTCTGCAAATTTTGCTAAAAACCCATCATTTAAGCCTGTGTTTGAATTTTGATGTCCGCTCACTGTTGCTATCCCTGTGCCACTTGCACTGGTGCTGTAACCAGACATAAAAATGTACCCTGAATTATCAGTACATATCCCGGTTGAATAATCCGCACCTGTACCACCGCCATAATATGTACCCCAATTTAGTTGGCCGGTGTTTCTATTTATACTAGCAATATATCCGTCAACTCCTCCTGCAAGACTTGGTTGATGTCCGCCCGGTGTTGAAATTCCACTTGGACTATTAGTGCTTCCTACAACAAGCAAATCGCCATCACTATTAATTGTGCATGATAATCCTGCGTCAAGTCCACTAGTTCCATAGTAGGTACCCCATTGTCTAATTCCCGCAGAATTAAATTTAGCAAAAAAAGCATCACCCGAACCCCCAAACGTTGATTGATTACTTCCAACAGTGGCAATTAATGTAGAAGTTGCGCTAGCTGTTTGTCCTACCATAAAAACATTACCACTGACATCTGTTGCGCATGAGTATGCATAATCAACACCACTGCCTCCGTAATAGGTTCCCCACTGACGAACACCGGCTGAATTAAATTTCACTAAATAGGCGTCTTCTCCTCCACCGCCAAAAACTAGTTGATGACCTAAACTGGCAATTGCAGATCCTGCTATTGTTTGTGTTTTTCCAACCAAATAAACCATTCCGGATGCATCAGTCGCGCATCCGTTTCCTTGATCAAGATAAGTCGCTCCGCCATAATAAGTACCCCATTGACGAACGCCAGCACTATTAAATTTTACTAAAAAAGCATCGCCTCCACCAGCATATGCATTTTGATGTCCACCAACTGCAATGGCACCATTTGAGTTTGTGTTTCCTGCAACATAAATATTTCCGCTAGCATCTTTGGCGCAGCTATTTATCAAATCACTTCCTGTCCAACCATAAAAGGTTGACCATACTCTTAGTCCATTTTGATCAAATTTTGCCAAGAAACCATCGTTACCGCCACCGGAAGTTACCTGATGACTGCCAACTGTTGCAATACTTGTTCCTGTGCTTGTTGAATAACCACCGATGTATTCGTTAGTACCATCAACATCAACACAAAGACTAAAATCATCCCCTGCTCCACCATAATATGTTGACCATAACCTTACGCCTGAACTATTAAATTTAGCAAGAAAAGCGTCCATTGTTCCGCCGCCAAAAACTGCTTGGTGACTTCCAACTGTTGCAATTAGCGTTGTAGTTGCATTTGCTGTGTAACCTGTAAAAAAAACATTTCCGGACGGATCGGTTTTACAGCCTCTGCCATAATCATCTAACGCTCCACCGTAGTATGTTCCCCATTTTCTTAAAGCTGGATCAATGATCAATGTTTGTGCTTTATCATAATTTAAAATTTTAAAAGATGCACAATTTTTAATGATCTGCCATTCTACTTTCACTTGTTTGTTGTTTTGAAAAGCAATAGGCGCTTTTTCAATAATAGTTCCTAATGGTGTTACTATTTCTAATTCTCCATTTTTATTGATAGATAATTTTTCTGCTCCTTTTATTTCAATTTTAATTTGTTTGATATCTGAAAATGGTTTTACAATAAAATCATATTCTAATTCTCCATTTTTTTCATACCATTTTAGATCAATACCATTATAAATATTTGAGTAAACTATATCTTCGTAACTCTTTACATTTAATGCGCCATTTGGGCATTGCGTTAAATAATAATTATTTGCACCGGCAAGCGCGTTACCCTTCATAATTCCGGCATTTAAGTTAGCGCCTAGCCAATTTATATCTACACGATACAAGGTGTTTTTATCGGCAACTTTTATTTTTTCATTTGTTTTTTGATCTTCAGTTTCTTTCCAACTATCCACGCGATTTAATTGATAACTAATACCTCTATTTGTTAAATGATAATTGATCCCATTAGCGGTTCCACTAAACAAAACATCAGGACGGGGGTTAAAATTTTGATCACAGATCTGTCCTTTATTTTCGGTAAAACTAATACTAGCAGATTTAGGAACCTGCTCGCCTGCGTTCAAGTTTAAAGCGCTTGATAAAGTTAATAAACTTAAAATTTTGGTAATACTTGCTTTCATAAGATATAGATATTAATATTTCTATATCAAAAATAGGCGCCTTTAATGATTAAATTTTGACGCTTTACCTGCCGAAAGAGGAAGTTTAATAAGTGAAGGGTTTAATTTAATAAGTGATTTTTTAGAAAAAAAGACCTACATGTTATTTAAAAGTTCCATGATCTGTTCCCGTTTACGTTGCGATACCGGAACAATTTGCTTGTTTTCTAAAATCAGTGTTCCACCATCGGCCTTATCAAACCTAACAATACGTTTAATATTAATGAGATGCGAATGGTGCGTGCGAATAAAACCATACGGTTCTAATAATTCCTCGTATTCTTTTAAACTTTTAGAAATAGTAATTTTTTGTTGGGGAATAAGGTAAAACTCTGTGTAGGGCCCCTCAGCTTTGCAATGGACTATATCAGATACTTTCACAAAATAAATAGACTCACTATCCTTTAAAACAATTTTTTTTTCGTTTACAGTGATAGAACTTAAGCTTTCTTGCAATATTTGAAATTGTAACTCGAGTGTTTTTCCTTTTAAATTTTCTCTTGCTTTATCAACTGCCTTAATAAGATCTTCAACATCTATTGGTTTTAATAAAAAATCAATAGCGCTTAATTTAAATGCGTTTACTGCATATTTATCATGGGCAGTAATAAATATTAATTGAAAATTAAAATGCCCTAGTTGTTTTATTAATTCAATTCCGGTTCCATCATCCATTTCAACATCTAAAAAAACAAGGTCGGGTTGATACTCTTCTATTGCCTTTAAACCAGCTTTAACCCCTGAAGCTTCTTTTATTTCAGTAATGACCGGACAAAACACTTTTAATTGCTTTATTAAGCCAACTCTGATCTGCTCCTCGTTATCTATTATTAATGTTCGCATTTGGAATACCAAAATAAGCATAGTTGGCGTAAAACACAATTCTAATTAATAAGAGAGGTTTATTTGCCTATAAATGATGGGAAGCTATTAATAAATGATTGGAATATATAGCAAAACAGTAATACCGCTTTCCTTGTTCTTTATAAGTTCAAATCGGGCAGTGGATCTATATTTGCGGTTTAATAGCAATAGGCGGTCGGTAATGATCTGTGTTGCCCTTGAAGGGTATTTCTTAGCATTATTTTCCTGATCAAAACCAATTCCGTTATCGGAAACTGAAATTTTTAATTGTTCTTTATCCTTTAAAAAAGAAATTTCTATTTTGCCTTCGTAATTAATATTTTTAAAGCCATGTTCAATTGAATTTTCTATGAAAGGTTGTAGCAGCATACCCGGAATTTTAATTTCATTTACCTCAAGATCTTCATCAATGGTAATGGTGTAATCAAACTTATCGCCAAATCTACTTTTTTGAATATTTAAATAATTTTTTAAAAAATCTATTTCTGTTTCAATAGTGGAAAGATCATCATAGGTGCTTTCTAAAGCCTGGCGCATGATCTTTGAAAATTGAGAAATAAGTTTTGACACTTTACCGGAATTTTCCTTATCCATTGAAAGTGTTTGAATAGAACTAAGCGCATTAAAAAAGAAATGTGGGTTCATTCTAGCGCGGTTTAAACGTTGCTCGACCTCGAGAGATCTAAATTTGTTTTTTAATACTGATTGTCGATAAAAAAACACGATAACAATAATGATCAAGGTAGATGCAATGATCCCAAAAATTAAGATCTTAAGATTTAAATAATTAATTAATTTCTCTTTATTTAAGGCATTAATTTCTTTTTCGTTTTCAGATTTATTATAACGTTGTTCTAAATCGTTAATAGCCTCACTTTTGGCAGCATTAAATAAACTATCTTGAATAGCCTTAAATTTCTCTATCCCTTCTAAAGACTCTTTATAATTTCCGGCATCTTTATTATAGGCATAAATGCGCTCGTAAATTGACATTTCATAATAAGGGTCATTTAAAGATCTTACAAATATTTTTCCCGAATCCAGATAATTTAATGCAAGCGTATTTTGTTTTATTCGATTGTAACAATCAGCTAGGTTAAGATAACTCAAAAGAATTTCGTTTGGCAAAAGAAACTTACGATACCTAAGTGATTGTTTACAATAATCAATTGAGTTGACCATATCTTCTTTAAGGTAGTAGGCATTTGAAATAGCGTTATATAATTGATTGCTTTGAGAATAAAATTCGTAAGCATTAACTAATTCTAATGCTTTTTTCGCATAATTAATTGCGCTATCAATAAGACTTTTATTATCGATACTTAACTGTATATGAATTGCCGTAAGGCTTGAATAAATAGTTACTTTTGAATAAGGCTCAGATATTCGAGAAACAATTTGTTTGGCTTTATTTGCATATTTCAAGGCTTCGGCAGGTTGTTTCTCATAAACAAAAACACCAGCTAGCCTACAATTTGCGAGAGCTCTGCCAATTAGGTTGTCAGTTTTTTCATAAATAGAAATTGCTTTTAAGTAATTATCAACGGCCAATTTATAATTATTTAAGCGTCGATAATTTAATCCTAAATTGTAATAAATATCTCCGTTGAAAGAATCATTTGATTTTTGGCTACAAAAAACTAATAAATTTTGTAATACAGCTATTGAAGTGTCGTATTGATTTTTTGAATAGTACGCGATGGAAACATTCAGCTTAGCCTTAATTATTCCTTGAGTGTAATTTACAGATGCCGCTATCTTTTCTGCCTTAATTGCATAATGCAACATCGAATCTGCGTTACCTAAATGATGTAAAAACAATTCACTTAAAATTAAATTATTTTCAACACGTTCTTTTTGAGACCCGGAGTTTAAAACGCCTCGTAAACTGTCAATTTTGCTGATTTGCGCAAACAAATGAAAATTTAACAGGCAAAAAAATATAATTTTTAATTTCATTTAAAACAAGCAATAGTGATAGAAACGAAATGGATTCACAAAAATAAAAATGTCACTTAAAAAATTTCAAACTTTTTCTCAGCCTTTGCCTTTTCAAGTAACTGTAGTTTATACTGATTTATTAATTCGGTTTTTTTCTTATTGATAATAAAATTTTTAATGTCTTGCTTTTCGAAATTTAAAGGAGACAAACCATTCTTAACTTTTACTTCTTTTATTTTAAGGTAATAATAATACAGGTCATCAGTAAACTCTACTACTCTACCCTGGCTTAAATTAAAATCGGGTTGATCGCGTAATTTCGGGATCTCCTTTTTAACGTCTTCCAAGAATAACCAGGTACTATCGTTCATAAAAAAATTTTCGGCATTTTGCATACACAAATTCTTTAATTGCTCTACATCTTTAGGAACGTAGGCATAAGAACGAAGTAAACGCTTTATTTTTTCTAAGCCGGAGGCTTTTACAGGGATCTTAAAATAGTTTACCTTAACGATGTTTTCTTTTAAAATAAAATTATCCTCATGCTCACTGTAATATTGTTCTATTTCCGGTAAAGTTATATTTGTATCTAAGTTCGCTTCAATTAATTTTGTTTGATAAATGTAATTTACCAACGATTTTTTATAGGCTTCAACTTGTTTATCAATGTCAATTTCTTCAGCATTTAATTTTGCCATTGCTTCCTGATAAAATAATGATTCAATAGCCCAACTCTCTATTGATCTTTTTGCCAAAATGGTACTGTCTTTTACAGACTCTATTGAAATGTAATTTTCTTTATAATCATCCAAACTTAATGATTCGTCGCCCGCTTTGGCAATAGTTTTTGAGGCCGGTCCGGCATCACTTTTACCTGAGTTGCAGGAAACTATGATCAGGCAAATAAATATGTATATAATTGAGCGCAAATCGTTTTTAATAATAGTCTAAAAATAATTTAATTTTTTATAACATTCTCAAAAACTTTTTCCCAAAAGGTTTTGCCAAATAAAACACTAAATCCAACCTGTACATAAGGACTTGGATTAATGCCATATTTAGTAGGCACTCCCTCTGTTTTTGAATACTGCATTTGTTGATAGAAAATATAACCGCATTCTACTCTTCCTATTAGGGACTTTGAAAATTTGTAACGAAAATTAGCGTAGGTTAAACCTGCGTAATAATTTAAATTTTTACGTTTAGCTAAATATAAAATGCCATTTCTATACCCATCAAAACCTGCGCCAACAGTAATTAAAGTCTTTTTATCGTCTTTGTATTGAATATTGATTTGAACAGGCAATGTGTAGTTGAAAATAAATTTCTTACCAATTGGTTCGCTTCCTCCAAAGAAAGGTGCCGGAATCAATAAACCATCGCTATAGGTTGCCGCCACACCATAAAAAAAATTTCGTTTAATTCCTCTTAAATGTAATTGCCCAAATAAAGCAGAAGCGCGCGGAGAAGCATTTTTAATTGTTTTATCTTGTTCAGCAATGGTAACCGTTGCGGAATAAAACTGAACTCGGTATTTTTTTGTTAATCGTAAGCCCATTAATCCGGCTGTGGCATTAATAATATTTTTTTGAGGTAATGAATCATACCCTAAGTTTAATTGACGACCTGTGAACCTTAAAACGCCTAATGTTTGAGATGCTTTAAAGCGAACACTGTTTTTTAAAATGTCTTTTATTTTTAAGCTCGAAAGATCGAGTTTTACATCTGCGCTAAATTTTGTTTTAATTGGGAAGGTAAACACACTGTTGATCTCTTTTTGATTATACACACCAACAGTATCTTTAAAATTTGAATCAAAAACATATTTCGACTCTAAGCGTATTCTAGGTCTAAACAGTTGTTCTATTTGTTCAACTTCAAAAGTTTGAGCCTTTATGTTAGAAAACAAAATTAAACTTAACAAAAAAGCTAATTTACTTACTATATAGGTGGTTGTTTTCATTAAAAAAAAAGCCGACTGTTTTATAAATTAAAAAACAGTCGGCAAATAAATTATTTTAAGAGATTACTTAATAGTGCTTATAACGTCGTTATTAACTTTAACAACGTATTTCTTTTTTAAATAATCTAACCATTCTTTTTCTAAATAATTTTGATAATCAGCAGTAACTAGGCCGCGACATTCTGCCAATGATTTTGGAGATTTAGGTAAAATTTTGTCTACAACAATAACAAAGATCTTTTTCTCTTTATCATCATTAATATTGTTTGCAACAACACCTGCTTTCCAATTCTTATCTACATTAGCGTTTTCACCTTTTAAATAAGTTACGTTCTCAACACTTAAATTTAACTGAGATGATTTGTTAACCGACTCAGTAATTTCTTTTTGAGTTTTGCCATCCTTTATTTGCTTTCTAACATCCTTAGCAATCTTATCGTTTAAGCATTTGAATGTAGAAACTTCAGCGCGCTCTGCCCATAAATAGTTGTTTTTATTTTTCTCATAAAAATCTTTTAATCCGCTAGTATCTTTTACTGCTTTACTCCAAACTTTTTGATCAGTTAGATCGAACAATAAAATTCCATCACGGTATTCGCGTAATAAATTTCTGAAATCAACATATTTTTTTTCCAGCTGAGCATCTTCAAAATTTACAATACTTTCTTCAACCCAAGTTTTGTAAATACCTTTCATTATTTCTTTCACATCAGTAGGACTTCTAAAAGTCATTTGCGTCTCTAAAAACTTAGCAAAATCATTTTGAGTATATGATTTACCACCTAAATTAAATATCTCTTTATTACCTAATTTAGTTGCGCGAGATGCAGACCAAGTAGCTTTTAAATAAGTTGTATCTAAAACATTACCTAATTCATCTCTATTCTTTAAATTCTCTTTAAAATTGTTTTCCTTCTTAACACGTTCCATTAAAGCTACTCTTCCCATTTGAGAACGGCCATCGCGTGTAACACGGGTTTTTAATTCATTTTTAATTTCATTAAACGGAGGAACTCCTTTAAGATCATTACGTTTAATAATATGCCATCCATACTGTGTTAAAACAGGATTTGAATAGTCGCCATTTGCCTTTAAAGCAAAAGCTGCATCTTCAAAAGACTTAGGTAGTTTTCCGCTTTTAAAAGGCTGTAATTGACCTCCTCTATCACCTGTTTGTTTATCATCACTAAACTGACGAGCAAGATCTTCAAAAACCTGACCTGCTTTTAATTTACCATATAACTCATCAATTTTTGTTTTTGCATTTGCTTTATCTTGCTCTGTAGCATCTTTACCAAACTTTGCCATGATGTGAGAAACAAAAATTTCACCACGACTTTCACGCTTATCATAGATCTTTAAAATGTGGTATCCAAAACGTGTTCTAACAACAGGACTAACATCACCTACTTTAGTAGTATAAGCAGCAGTTTCGAATGGATAAACCATATCTAAAGAAGAAAAATAATTAAGATCACCTCTGTTATCAACTACCGAAGGATCATCACTCGTTTTGGGAGCAATATCCATAAATTTATCAGCAGCATTTTTATAATAATCAGCTAAATTTTTAACGGAGTTTAATTTTGCTTTATAAATTGTACTGTCTTTTCCTTTTAAACCTTTTGCAACTTCTGACTGATTTTTTAAAAGTTTATCGTAATTAGCAATTTCTGCTGCTGTAGGTAATTTTCCTAAAACGGCATTTCTAATGATATGAATTCTTGTCCACCCCTCAAGCGTGTCTTTTGGCAAAGCTGTTTCATCAATTCTAACTAAAATATGACTAGCACGAACCTCAGTTTTTAAACGTTCGTAAGCTTCTGTAAGCAAATTCTCGTTTGTATTTTTGTCGGTTAAATAAGGCGCAGCTAATTGGCGGCGATAACCTCCTAATTCATTTCTAAAAGATGTAAGAGTATCAAGCCCCATACTTTCTGCTTCAAAAACTTTGCTTTTGAATAATGAAAATAGGTCAACATATTCATTAACAGATTTGTTAGTATTATTAACTTCCTTACCATTGTTTTTACGATATACGGCTTCAAACTCTGATTTTGAAATCGATTTATCGTTAATTGTCATTACTACAGGTTCTTGTGCATTACTTTGGTTTACAAAAGCTCCCAGAGCAAAAGCAACAGCAACAACTTTATTCATTTTCATAATTGTGATAATTTATTTATTAATTATTATATGTTTTAAATACGCTTTTTTAATCTAGTAACGTGGCATACCACTCACATTAAATTTCAAGCAAAATTAGTTTTTTTTTGGTAAGTAGTAATTATTTAATTAGCTCAGCTAATTTTTCATCTAACGCAGCACCACGAAGGTTTTTAGCAACAATTTTCCCATCTTTATCCAACAATAAATTTTGAGGGATACTTGTGATACTAAAAATTTTACCGGCTTCGTTACCCCACCCTTTTAGATCGCTAACATGTGGCCATGTTAAATTATCCTTTTGAATGGCCGCTAACCAAGCATCTTTATTAGAGTCAAAAGAAACGCCCAAAACAGTAAATCCTTTACCTTTAAAACGATTGTAAGCAGCGACTACGTTTGGATTTTCTTGACGGCAAGGACCACACCAGCTAGCCCAAAAATCCACTAACACATACTTGCCTTTAAAATCAGTTAAATTAATAGGTTTTCCTTCGGGAGAATTTTGAGTGAAATTAGTTGCTTTGTTGCCAACCATTGTTCCTTTTACTGCGTCAACACGCTTAGTAGCAAGTTTTATGAATTTTGTGTTTTCAATACTCTTATCGATGTAGCTAAGAGATTCAATAACAATTTCCATTGGGATATTAGGGTTATTAAAATCGTTATAAATAATGAAACCGCTAACTGCCGATTTAGGATGAGATTTAATGAAGTTTTTTAATCCATCAATAAATTTATTATTTAAACCTTGGAAGTCCTCTTTGATTTTATTCATGGTATTATAATCGCCACTTTGTGAAGCGGTATTATAATCTGCCTGCATTTGCTGTTGTTGAGCAACAAAAGCGCTAATAGTTGTACGGTACTCTATATAATCTTTTTGAGTTTGTCCACCGTAAACAGTAGAATAGGCAATAGAATCACCAATTAAAACAGCTTTTAAAGGCTCTGAATCAGCGAAAAAAACATAATTAGGTTGCTCGTTAATATTATTACTATTGGTAAACCAATACATATTTGGATCAACACTCTTTAAATTAAAAGTAAACTTACCATTTACAACTTTGGCAGAATCAGTATAATCTTTTTCATCCCACTTGTGATGGATATAAATTGTTTTCCCCGAAAAGTTGCGAATAGTACCATCTATTTTAACCGGAAAAGTTTTTGGCTGAGCTTGTTTTTGTGCATTGGCAAAACCAATAGTTAAAATAGGAATTAGGATAAGAATTTTTTTCATCATAAATATGTGTAATACAACAAATATACCAAAGCTTTAAGATAGTTAATTTTGTTTTAGAAATTTTAACAACAAAAAAAAACCTTCAATTTCTTGAAGGTTTTTAATAGTATTTTGATAAAATTAGAAATGCCAAAGATCGTGTTCCCATTTAAAAATATCCATTTTAATTCGGTCAGATTCTAACAATGCATCAATACCTTTAGAATACTCATTTATATTTCTATTATAAACGTTTGTTTCTTTAGTAATTGTGCTTGCAAATTGTCTTTTCCAAAAAATATCTTCAAAAGTTCTGCGTTCACTGTCATTTTTAGTATTGTATACTTCATGCTTAGCAAAGAAGGGACGGCAAGACGGGAAATACACCCAAAATTGCTCTCTCATGGCTTCTTTTTCCTCATCATAAGTATAAATACCCATTCCAATAATACGTGCTTCTAAAACAGATTTTTGTTTATCAAAGAACCAATCTTCTTTTAACTTATAAGCTCTAATATTTCTTAAGATACTTAAAGAGTCGCATTGGAAAATTTTGATAACAACCTCTTCTCCTTCCGGTGTATATGAAGTTTGATCGGCAGAGTCACATTTTTTCAGTTTATCTCTAATTGCAGATAACTCTAATGGGATTTGAAATTCATCATCATTAAATGCAATAATTTGACCTTGCAAAATATATTTTGCTAAAACTTGAAAAAGAGACATTCTACCAGAAACAAATTCAACTGGATAGTAAAGTGGCTGGTTCACTTTTTCGCGCATATCTACATCACGCCAAACACGCTTTTCCCAAGTAACATCACCTTCACGAAGGTGAGTATAAGGAATGAAACGACGGTTTACTGCGTTCTCTTTATCATAGATACCATCTTTGTAATCGCCAGGTTGGAATACACCTTGCTGAGCAGATGCTCCTAATGATAATACTGTTAATATGGCAAAAAATAGATTTTTCATATTATTTTACTTTTAATGTTACACCGGGTATATTTCTGATCGTTCCATCAGGACCTTTAGCCTTAACGTTCTCAAAGAAAATTTTACTACCAACACCTGCAGAACTTAAAATACTACGAGCCTCAGAAGAAACACTGTTTCCAGGACAAGACACTGATTTTAAAGCTCCTTTAACAACTGCACTTAGTTCGAAAGAGATAACAATAAATTTAGCATCAAAATCGAAACCTGCTAGTTCAGCACCAACACCACCAATTT
>JALHPG010000079.1 GCA_022842625.1 Bacteroidia bacterium
TATAACTTTTGGAAAACTCCAAGCTAAAGCGGTTATTCGAGATGTTTCAAGAGTTTTTGGTTTACCTTATTCTGAAGCTGATGTTATTTCTAAATTAATACCTGAAGAAAGCGAAGTTGGGTTTACGTCATAATTATAAGGGCCACGCTCTCCCGGATAAAAACCAAGATCTAAAACAGGTAATACAACCTGCTGACCGTTAGGAGGTGTTTTGCCCGGAAATAATTCCGTTTCAAAAACCTGACGCCACATATTATTAGAAAAAATCTGGTTGTTATAATAGCTTGGCGTTGTTCCGCTTTGCGAACGAGTAAACATTGGATCGACAGTATACCAATTAAAACGTGCGCGGTTTAAGCCGGTGGAAGTAGAATTGGATGTTACAGCCTCAGGAAACAAACTTGGAATACCCTGAGGGATACTGGCTAAAAACCAACCTTGTGGATTTCTAACATCTATTAATGAAATAGAGCCTTCAAAATCATCAATGTAAGAATTTCCACTTTTACCAATTGCTTTTGCGTTACCCGGAAATAATTTCGCAAACTCGCCGCGTGTAGAAATGCTGCTCATTTCTTTAGTGCTATAGAACGGTAATTTATCCAATAAACGCGTTATGAACGGCGCATCGGTTTTATAATTAAAATCTAAGCCGGCTACAATGTTACTTACAGGCTCATCGCCAATACTAACCTTTTGCGTAATGGGTCTTTCGTTAAAGCGTAAGATGGTACTTCCTAAAGTTAAATTCCTACCTGCCTTATAATCTAAACGAGTACCCCATAAACTTTTTTGCTGCACGTTAAAGAGTGAATTACTTTCTAACGACACTTTTACCTGAGCGCCGGAATTTAAGATCCCTTCGTTAATGATCTTTACTCTACCCAATGTGTAATCTACCGTGTAATCTGTATTTTCAACTAAAGCCACGCCATTTGCTGTAACAACTACGGCACCTTGTGGAATATTTAAAGCATTTAAAGCAATTTCTGATCCGGAAGCGGAGCGATAGGTTCCTTTAATTTTATAGCGATTTTTATTTTGAATGAATGTGGCGGCTGTTTTTGTTGAGTCATATAACTCAGTGAAAATATATTTATTAGCTCCGGGGAAATCAGCAAATTGATCGAATTTTTCAGCAAGACTTCTGCCAAATGGCTCTATTGTTGGGAGATAAACCCTGCCATTATTAGGCAATACAGTATAATCTTTTATAAAGTCAAAAACACCATCAGGATTTCTGTCGCCATTAACACTTAACTTATCACAATTTAAAACACGAATTAATTGTTGACCATTAATTTTACCAAATGGTAAATAAGGTACATCAACGCCGGTTTCAATATTATTATAATAAACATCTAACTTAAAATCTTGTGGATTTAAATTATACGCACCCAAAGCATACACGTTTTTCATCATTAATTGCCACATTGGATGTCTAACGCTAACGTTATTAGTTTTTAATAATTTACAGATCAATAATGCATTATTATCTGGCACTTGCTCACTAAATTCACCCACCTGATAGGTTTTTCCGCCGTAGGTATATTGATAAGAAACCGCTAAGGATTGCTCGTTACTTAACTGCTGATTTAAGGAAATAAAACCTGTACGTGGATTAAAAAAATATTCTGTTTGATTTAATCTGCGGGCATTTTGAATAATGTTATAATCCCTTGAAGCATCCATATAACTGCCGCCGGAATTATTTGTGTTTGATGCTGTAAATGCAGTTGGCAAAACCGCCGATACAGAACTTAACAACCTATCTTTTAACAAACCATTTACCGGGTTTGTCATAATTGAATATAAACTGTTTGCTCCGTTTTTTGGATTTACATCGGCGCTATCTACTATTGCAAAACCGGATGGTGTGATCAAAGAACCCGTTGAATAAGCTGATAAGCCACTCCATACGTGTGAGGAATCCTCTCCAAGATCTTGAAAAGCAACTACGTTGCGTGTTTGCTCTGCAGTACCATTTACGTTTAAAACATATACCTCAACTTTTGTTATTACAATTGGCGTATTAATAACCGGTAAAGTATTCATCCATTTATCGTAATTATCTCTAAAATAATGGCCTAAAAAGTAGTGTTTGTTTTGCTCGTAATTATCGCCGTTAATTTGAAAGTTTTGCGTTTGCGCACCACCCTGAACCGTTACCTCTTGTTTTTTACCGCGTTGTTGCGAGAAAACAGTAGTTGCAGTTAATTTACCAAATTGTAATTGTGTTTTTAAACCAAATAAAGTTTGACTACCGGATATTAAAGTGCTATTTAAAGGAAGGGTTACGTTACCGGCTTCAATTTTTTTAATGATCTCATCTTCGTAACCGGTATAATCTAATTTTACTTGATTTTCCCAATCGAAAGAGGCTTCTGTATTATAGTTGGTTGTTACTTTTAATTTATCGCCGATCTTACCAATTAAATTTAATTGGATGCGCATGTTAAAATCAAAATTGGTGATCTTTTGCTGTCTTTGCGGAATAGCTGGATTGAAGTTTTTATTTCTATTTAAACCAAATATTAATTCGGCAGTACCGGTTGGCTTAATATCAACTGTATTACCACCAAAAATACGATCAAACAATTCGCTGTTAACCTGAAGTTTTGGGATCATCCCTTTACGAGGCTTCTCGTTAAGATCGTCGGCCGCTACTCTAGAGCGCCAGTAATCGCGCATTGATTTTTTAAACTGATAGTTCTGATACTCCTTCATACTCATGTATGATTCGGGACGGTAATCTAGATCGCCAATTTTTTGTTTAATATCGTAGGCACCGGTTTTTGGATTGTACTCAACATCGGTTTTAATATTTTCAGGATTTTGTAAATAGAGCCCTGACTTTGGATCATACAACGGCGGTTTACCATCGTTATCGTTAAAATTATAGTTAAGTTCAACGGGTTCTGTTATAGGCGAATCTACCACTAAAACCGTTTTAGCAGGCAAATGACTGTAAACCTCGGCAGTAGAAGTTTTTTGGGATGTAGTTTTAGTTACAACAGCCATTAAACAAGCTGTTGCGCTAGTAACCACTACAAAATTTATAAGTCCGTTTGCTCTCACAAAAATTTATGTACCTAAAAGTTTTTTAACGCCGCTTTAATTAATATTTCAACATTTTCGGTTCCTGTACCCTGCTGTTTTATCGCTTTTTCTAGTGCTTTTTCAGCGGAGGCCTTAGGAAAACCTAGGGTAACCAGAGCCAATAACGCCTCGTCCTTGTTTTTATTGTACGATGTTGTTAAAATCTGTGAAATACCACCTTCGTGTTTACCCATTTTGCCTTTTAGATCAACAACAATGCGCTGTGCGGTTTTATCGCCAATACCTTTAATGCTCTTTAACATAGATACATTGGCAGTGTTAATTGCACCGGCAATTTCGGCAGGACTAAGGCTAGAAAGCATAAGAAGGGCACTTCCACCACCAACGCCACTAACAGAAATAAGCTTTCTGAATAATTCACGCTCATCTTCTTCGGCAAAGCCGTAAAAACGCGGATTATCATCGCGCACAAAGACGCTTTCAACAAATAACTGCGCCTCTGTTTGCTGGCTCAGCTTTGAGAATGTATTTAAAGAAACTAAAAGACCATAACCTACTCCACTAGCCTCAATAATGATGTGAGCCGGGTTTCTGTAGGTAATTTGTCCTTTTACATAATTTATTAACGACATAGCTATCTTTTACTTTCTATTTTGAGCATCCACCACAGCTATTGTAATCATATTTACTATCTCGCGCACGCTGCTACCTAATTGTAAAACGTGTACGGGTTTATTCAATCCCATTAAAACAGGGCCAATTGCTTCAGCACCACCTAATTCTTGCAATAATTTATAGGCAATATTACCTGCAGCAAGATTTGGAAAGATAAATGTGTTTACGTCTTTATCAACCAATGTGCTAAACGGAAATTGTTCTTTTAATAAATTATTATTTACAGCAAAATTGGCCTGGATATCACCATCTACAATTAAACCGGGATAATTTTTATGCAAAATGCTTGCAGCTTCGCTCACCTTTTTAGGAGTTTCTCCTTCGGCAGAACCAAAATTAGAATAAGACAACAAAGCAATTCTTGGAACGATATTAAATTGTTTAACTGTGTTTGCAGTTAATATTGCAATATCGGCTAACTCTTGAGCAGTAGGATTCGCATTCATGGTAGTATCGGCAAAAAAGTAAGGTCCGCGTTTTGTTACCATAATGTAAAGTCCCGCAACCTTGCTAACACCGGGTTGTACGCCAATAATTTCTAAAGCCGGTTTGATTGGAGTACCGTATTTTTTTGTTAAGCCTGAGATCATGGCATCAGCCATTCCAATTTCTACCATCATGGCACCAAAATAATTTCGGTCGCGCATTAATTTACGCGCATCGTATTGCGTTAAACCTCTGCGTTGACGCTTACGCCATAGCATATCGCCAAACTCGGCACGCTTTTCTTCTTCATCATGTAGCCATGGATCAATGATCGGCGTATCACCAAGATCAAGTTGATATTCAGCGATCAATTTATCGATCTTTTCTTTATTACCTAATAAAATTGGTTTTGCAATACCTTCGTCGCGCGCAACCTGAGCGGCTTTTAAAACTTTGTAATTATCTGCCTCGGTAAATACAACACGCTTAGGATTACTCTTAGCCTTGTTTGCAACACTGCGCATCAACTTATTATCTTTACCTAAACGATTATCTAATTCGGCACGGTAAGCATCCCAATCAGTTATTTTTCGCTGAGCAACTCCGCTATCAATAGCAGCCTTAGCCACAGCAGAAGATACAATAGAAATTAAACGGCTGTCAATTGGTTTTGGAATAATATAATCGGCACCAAAACTTAAATTTTTTGAACCATAAGCAAGGTTAACATAATCAGGCACGGGCTCTTTAGCTAATGAAGCAATAGCAAGAGAAGCCGCCAATTTCATTTCTTCGTTAATACAAGTTGCTCTAACATCCATAGCTCCTCTAAAAATAAAAGGGAATCCAAGTACATTGTTTACTTGATTAGGATGATCACTTCTACCTGTTGCCATGATAATATCTTTTCTTGCAGCAATGGCATCTTCATAAGAAATTTCGGGGGTTGGATTAGCCAGGGCAAAAACAATACAGTTTTTAGCCATACTTTTAACCATATCCTGAGTAAGAATATTTCCTTTAGATAAACCAACAAATACATCTGCCCCTTTAATAGCGTCGGTTAAGGTGTTTACTTTAGTGTTTTCGGAAGCAAAAAATGATTTATATTGATCAAGGTCTGTTCTTCCTTTGTGAATAACACCCTTGCTATCAAGCATGGTTATGTTTTCTTTTTTAACTCCAACGGCAATGTACATTTTAGCACAAGAGTTTGCAGAAGCACCGGCACCATTGATAACCAGCCTTACATCCTTCATTTGTTTACCTGAAATTTCAACAGCGTTTAATAAGCCTGCTGCACTGATAATAGCCGTTCCATGCTGATCATCATGCATTAAAGGAATATTTAAAACTTCTTTAAGACGGCGCTCAATTTCAAAACATTCCGGCGCTTTAATATCTTCTAAGTTAATTCCTCCAAATGTAACAGCAATGTTTTTTACAGTGTTAACGAACTCATCAATGTTTTTAGTATCTACCTCAATATCAAACACATCAATATCGGCAAATATCTTAAATAACAATCCTTTTCCCTCCATAACGGGCTTAGATGCTAAGGCGCCAATATCACCCAGTCCAAGTACGGCAGTACCATTAGATATTACAGCCACTAAATTTCCTTTAGCGGTATATTTATAGGCATCTTCCGGATTTTTTTCAATTTCCAAACATGGCTCTGCTACCCCCGGAGAGTAGGCTAATGTAAGATCTCGTTGAGTGCTATAGGGTTTTGTAGGAATTACCTCTATCTTTCCGGGACGGCCTTGAGAGTGGTAATCTAAAGCATCTTCTTTTCTAAATTTTGCCATAGTATTTTTTTTAAAAGGAAGACGAATATAGTAATAATATTTAACCTAAAGAACTAGGAAAAAAGGCTTAAAAAACAAGGAAAAAAAGCCATTATATTATTTAATAAATAGTAAGAAAATCTACTATTTTAACTACGATCAGGCCTTATGAAACTCCAGATAAAAACAAGTTCCTTTGCCTGTTTCTGAATCAAACCAAACTTTTCCGTCAAAGCCCTGCATGATGTTTTTAACCATTGCAAGACCCAAGCCAGACCCGGTAGTTTTAGTTGTAAAGTTAGGTGTAAACAATTTTTGCTTCATTTCCGGATGAATGCCACATCCGTTATCTTTTATTGAAACAACAATTGTTGTTTCTTTAACCTCAGCGTTAATTTCAATTTTTGGATCAGCAACTTCATCCAAGGCTTGTATGGCATTTTTTAAAATATTATTAAAAACCCTTAAAGCCTGATCTTTATCGCCTAATACAAATAATTCGTTAAGTAAATTGCTATCACTAATTGAAATATTTTTATAATTCTCGAATGTTAAAACAGAAGTTTTTATTATTTCGGAAAGATTAATTGCTTGCAAATTAGTTTTTGGGAATTTGGCAAAACTGCTAAACTCATTGGCGATATTGGCTAAAGAATCGATCTGTTCAATTATCCCGGCACTTGCTTTTTCAAATTTCTCTTTAAAATCATCCGGATTGTTTTTCATTAAATGCTGCAAATATTGCAAGTTTAATTTCATGGGTGTTAGTGGATTTTTAATTTCATGTGCCACCTGCTTTGCCATTTCGCGCCAGGCACTTTCGCGCTCACTTTGCGCTAAAAGGTTTGCACTCACTTCTAGTTTAACCAACATTTGATTGTACTCATTCACTAATTTTCCGATCTCATCATTACTTTGCCAGGCTATTTTTTCGTTTTGTTTTCCTAAGGTAATGTTAGCAATTTGCTGTTTAATTAATTGAATTGGTCGGGTAATATATCCTGCCAAAATTAAACCCGAAAGGATACTGATGACAAATAAAATAATATAGACGTTTATAAAAGCACTAATAATTCCTGACAATTCATTTACCAGATCGGCCTGCTTGGCGTAGTAAGGCAAATTCACAAAACCAATTATTTCTTTTTTTGTATTAAACAAAGGAGTATATAAGGACAAATAATTTAACCCGCCTGCTTTTTCGTTAACACTAGTTGCAGAAGTTTTATTTTCTTTTAGATCAGAATAGGCTTGTGGATTTACTAATGATGCCGCTAAACCCAGATCATACAGTCGTGGTTCGCTAGTATTAAATAATTTACCCTTGCTATTAAATAAACTTATATCAGTATTAAATAGGTGAGCGTACTCTTTTAATTTTAAGTTCACTAATTCTTTTTGAGACGCATCAAAAATTTCGGAAGCTGTAAATTGAGTTGATAATTCATTAATGATAGTTTGTGTTTTTTCTTGTAACTGTTTAACGTTATCGGTCTCAAACTGATCAGATACCAATCTTGCCGAAGTTAAGCCTACAGCTGAAATGGCGAGTAGTAACAAAATAATGATGATTGCTTGAATACGACGCGTAAAGGAAGAGGCTCTAAATCGTTCGGTAAAAATTAAAGCGTATGTAAGGTAGCAGCAGTAACTTATAAACGAAAAAAACAAAAACAGGTAGGAGTTGTAGGTAAAATAATAACTCCAGTTTTTAGTTTTTTGACTTATAACAATTTGTGTTTCCTCATCGGAATTAAAAAAATAATGAATATAATTTGAATTTGTTTTTGAAAGCGCTAAAGAATCGCTGCTAAAATAAGGATAATTAAAATCGCCATAACGCGTTGAAATTTGTCCGGAGCGATAAACAGCATGACTGAATTTTTTTAATTTATCAGGCTTTTGCTGCGATTGATCCAATAACAGATCAGGAAAACTTCCTAACTCCTCAAACTGTTTAGGCTCTAAACGCACATATAAATTTTTATTTCCAACAACTATCTTTCCAATGTAACGCGAGTTCTTTTTATGCATTGCAATGAAAAATAAATTTTGTGATACGGAATCTGTTTGTGAATAGCGTATTTGATCTTCAAAAAAACCTTCATTCAAAAGAATTGGATCTTTTGTAATTAATAGTGGCTTACAGGTTTTGTCAAATAAAGAAAACTCTAAATTATAACGGTTAAAATACCCTCCAAAAAATTTTTGTTTTAATAACTGCTCTACTTCTTTTTCGCTGTTAGGCAAAAAATCCATCAAGATATTTAATTTTTCGTCCTTCGAAATTTTTTCAGGTATAGCAGCAAACTCACTTTCTAAGATCGCATCTTTTCGTTCGCTTAAGGTATAGGATAATAATTTAAGATCTAATGTTTGATTTTGGCTGATATAGTAATTAAAAAATATGGAAGTTATCACTGACATGATCAAAATTTGCAACCCTAAACCCAGCGAGTTTTTTGCATAATTTAATTTTGTTAAAACATACAACGGCAAGGCAAAAACCAATAACCAGTAATTTTCAAATAGTTTTTCAAAGGTAAAAGCCAGATCAATGACTAAACAAATAACAAAAACTAATAGAGAGAAGAGCAGAAGATCTTGAGCGAATTTTTTATTAAAAAAAGAGCTTAACTTATGCAGTAATACAAAAACCGTTAAACAATAACATGTTAATGCAAATAGGGCAATAAAGGCCGGATACTTAATACTAAAGATGCTTAAGAAATCAAAATTTAGGGTTGAATCGCTAACTAAACTCTTTAATACATTATTAAATTGAATTACAGTTATGCCAACAAATACTGATAAAAGTAAAATGTAAAATCCATTTAAAATTTTTCCGCTTTCTTTTTTAACCCTAAAATTTACCGCAACGCTTATAAATACTAAAACTATGGCATTTAATAAAATATCCCCTAAATACGAATTCAGTTGTGAATCGGCATTTCCGTATAGCTGCAAATCATACAATATACTTCTGTAAAAGAAGGAAGGCCATTTTAACCAGACCATTAATCCTCTTAAAATCAAAATACCCACTACCCAGATAATTACCCATAAACTTTTTTGAGTAATTTTTATCCGTAACAAAATGGCAATTAACCCTATTATAAAACCAATTAAAAAAACAACAAAACAGCCATTACTCATCGCATTTGAATAATAAAATTGTTCATTTCCCGAAAGAAAAAACAAGCTCTCGTTATTAAGTGTAACAGCGTTTTCCTTAGATCCTTCCAACGAAATATCGAGGTCTTTAGGAATAGTTGTCCAAAGACTAAAATTATTTTTTAGATAATTATTTTGAAGGTCATAATTTGGTTTAATTAAACAAACTGACAGAGCTATCCGATTTTCGTTAGCAGCCCTAAAATATAAATAATAGCCTTGTTTTAGCTTTGCAATTCCAAAGTCTTTATTGAATAATTTTTTTTCATAAGAAAGGGGGATTTGTGCATTATTCCAATAAATAAGGCTGTCATTTTTAAACTCATAAAGCCCAATACTTTCTTTTTTAAACAAATTTTCAAAAGCAACCCTGTTCTTGTTTAAGGAATCATTTAACAATAAATTAAGGGCACTTTTTGAGCTAACTTGTTTTTCATTTATTTTCAATTCGCAATTTTTTGAGATTTGAGCAATTGAAAAAGAGAAACGATCGTTTATTATTATGGCGCCTATTATTAATAGAACACTGATTACCAATAGAATATAATGAATTTTATTTTTTTGCATTATCCAAAGCAAAATAGTAAAAAATCTTCTATCATATGTACTATTTTCTGTTTTTTTGCGTTTTAATAACGTTTATATTTGTATTTTGCAGATATTTTTAATTTATGGCACAACCAACAAAATCTTTAAAACAACCTACTTTTCCTGAGTTATCTCACAAATTTAAGTATTTTACTTTTTTAACCCATAAAATGGCCATGGTCATAATTGGTATTGTGGGCTTTACCTTTTATATCACCTCTATTAATGGCGAGTACGCGTTAGATGACGGTATCATCATTCACCAAAATGACCACGTTATTAAAGGTGTTAGAGGAATACAAGGCATTTTAACAAAAGATGCCTACGAAAGTTTTTACCGCAGAATGTGTGCTACAGATCAGTTAGCCGGGGGTCGTTACCGTCCGCTTTCGGTAGTAAGTTTTGCTATTGAACAAGAGATCATTGGTGCCTACAGAACGGGCTTATATTTAAAAGTTGAAGACTCTAATAAAAACGGGGTGCTAGATAAAGACCTGGTAAATTTCACCTCGCCTTGCGGTAGACCGGAAACCAATTACGAATACAATGATTTTGTTGATTTAAATGGAGATGGTGTGGCACAACAAAACGAGTGTTACAATTGCTGGGATACAAATAAAAATTTTAAAAACGATTCTGACGAAGATCTAAATATCGACGGTATTTTTAATGAGGTAGACTGTCAAGTTTACGGCGCTAAAGTTCGTCACTTTAATAATATCTGGACATTTGCATTAGGTTGTGTGTTTTTATATTTAGTATTCTCTCGTTATTTCTTCCGTACAAATCAAGATCTTGCTTTTTTGGCAGCATTATTATTTACAATGCACCCTATTCACTCAGAAGCGATAGCGAACGTAAAAAGTCGTGACGAGATCTTCTCATTGATCTTTCTCTCCCTCACCTTCCTCTATACCTTTAAATATTTAGAAACCAAAAAGGGCAAAGATCTGTTTTGGGCGTCGATCATGTTCTTACTTGCCCTTTTATCAAAAGAGTACGCCGTTACATTATTGATCTTAGTACCACTTGCTGTTTATACCTTTACAGATAATGATTTTGAGGTTAAAACATTTTTTGATACTAAAGAATTTAAACAAACGCTTTATTTAGGTTTAACCTTTGTTTTTTGTGCCTTTTTAATGCTTTACTTAAAGCGTGATTTTGACATGCATGCATTACCGGGAGCAAAACCAATTAAATCATTTTGGTTATTCCCATTCCTATTCATGTTCGTTGGAATTTTTATGATGGGCACAAACAAGAAAAACAATTTCCATAAGTTAATGGGATGGTTTTATTTTGTAATGTTAGTTTATTTAGGAATGCGTTTAATGGCTGTAAAATTAAAACCGGGCGTGCCGGATACAGAGATCTTAAATAACCCATATTTATTAGCGAACGGCGAAGAACGTTTCGCAACAAAAGGTTATGTATTATTAAAATATTTCTGGCTACAATGTTTCCCTCATCCATTATCGTCTGATTATTCTTACAACACTATTGAATACAGACACTTTACAAGTTGGGATTTCCTACTTTCAATGGTTCTTCATGTTGGAATGGTTATTATGGCAATTAAGTATACATTGAAAAAACACATCCTTGGTTTTGCGCTAATGACCTATATCTTATTTGCGTTACTAATTGGTAACGTTTTAATGGATATTGGTGCTACAATGGGTGAACGTTTGATCTTTCACTCATCAATTGGCTTCTGTATTGGTGCTGCCTACTTTATTTTAAAAGGTTTTGATAAACTTAGCGCAATTACAATCAATGTTAGAAAAGCTGTATTAGTTGTTATCGTTTTAGTTGTTGGCTTTTTGTTTGGTTGCAAAACATGGGAGCGTAACTGGGATTGGAAAAATGACGTGACCTTATTTTTAAAGGACGTAAACACAATGCCTAACTCGGTATTGGTTTTAGGTAATGCGGGCGCTCGTTGGGTTGATCTTGCAGACACCAAAGAAATTACAGGTGTTCAAGTTGTAGGTCAAGATTCTACTCGTTATAATGATTACAATGGTACATTGCACATTACAGACGAAGAAGTAAAACAAGGCGGTTATGCATCTAAGCGCGACGCTGCTTTATACAAAGGTATCGGCTTCTTAAAGCATGCTGTAGAATTACACCCTCGTTACGTGAACGGCTATTTAAATTTAGGTTTAGCTTATTTTAAATTGAGAAAAGATTTTGAAGCGTTATACTATTGGAAAAACGCAGAGCGTTTATATCCAAACAATCCGTATTTAAGAAATTATTACATTGTATATTATAATGATCTTAAGAACCGTGGCGCAACTGCATTTAACCGTGGTCGTATGGATTCTGCAGCAGTAGCTTATAAAAAATGTACGCTACTTGATCCATATAATCCTGAAGGATGGTATAATTTAGGTGGTGCTTATTTTAACAGTCAAAAATATGTTAAAGCTAAGCAATGCTGGGATCGTGCTTTACAGCTAAACCCTAATTATACAGAAGTTAAGAGAGTGTTGCCTATGATAACACCACAAATGCTAGGTCAAGCGCCTATGACAAGTGTGGTGCCTCAGTCGCAACCGATCAACAAAAATTAATGCGTTGTTGGGGTTTAATATTTTTTATAATAATAACTTATTCTGTTAAAGCGCAAACCGTTGTTAATTTAGATACACTTAAATTACCGGCCAAAACAGAAAATATATACAACAAAGCATTATTCGGCGATAGTTTAGCCAGCAGCTTTTGTATTATTATTAAGAAAGCCGTTAAACCACACAAGCATCAGTTTCATAGCGAGCATGTTTTAGTTATCGAAGGTGAAGGGAATATGAATTTAGCCGAGAGATCGTTTAAAATTAAAAAGGGTGATTTAGTTTTTATACCAAAAAACACCATTCATTCAGTTATAACAACAAGTAAACAACCATTAAAAGTAGTTAGTATACAAGCACCACTTTTTGATGGATCAGATAGAATTAGCATAGAAGAAAAATGAAAAAGATCTTAATATTTATAGTGTTTTTAGTTTCAGTTTCACAACTGGTTTCGCAAACACAATTTAGTAACAGTTTTGGAAATTTAAGTTTACAAACTTACACAACAACCTCTAGTTCGGTTCAGTACACCAACGCACCTGTTATTTTTAGTGCTATTAACGATGGGCTAAAAAATAACATTGGCTCTGCAATTAACCCCAACCTTCCATTTAATGTACCCGCTTTTAAAACCACAGGATGGGCAGTGGTATATAATGCATTAGAGAATGACACATTTTTAGTTAGCACAAGCTGGTTAGATACTTTGGTTGCTGTAAACAGATGGATCATTACACCACCAATCACAAATATAACAGCTAATACAGTTTTAACCTGGTTAGCGAAAAGTCCGGATGCTAATTTCAAAGAAAGCTACGAAGTATATGGCACTAATAAAACCGGCACACTCGTTGCTCAAGATTTTGCTGTTGGCGATCTATTATTTTCATCTACCGGCGAAAACAGCAGCTGGACAAGGCGTTCGGTTAGTCTAGGAAACTTTGTAGGACAAACATTACGTTTTGCGTTTAAAAATAATTCCAACAACAAGTATCAACTTTGGGTAGACGACATTGAAGTGATCACATTACCAAACAATCTTGACGGCGCTGTTACAGGAATTGAAACGCCTAAATATATCCTCACTAATGCAAGTGATTCAATAAAAGTAAATGTATCCAACCTTGGCGCTATAAACATTAATACGCTTGTATTAAATTATACAATTGGCAACTCTTCCATAAATACTCAAACCTTTACTTTTGCAAATGGTTTAAGCTACAAACAAACAAATTTAAATAAGTTCTCTTTACCCTATACGGTATCAGGTGCCGGCAACTTTAAAGCAAAGGTTTGGATCAGTTCTGTAAATACCATTCAAGATCAAAACCAATCAAACGATACCACATTTACCTATATTACAGTACAAAGTTATTCGCCAAAAAAATCGGTTTTAATTGAGCAGTTTGTAAGTGCGTATGATGGTGATTGCACCGACGCGCAGGAGAAGGTTCTTGCCTTGCAAAACGATTCTGTTATTATTGTAAATGTTCATGATCTTGACAGTTTAAAAGAAACTAATTCTACAGGAATATTAAGTGCTTACAAAAAAAATACTGCAACTGCCATGATCGATAGAACTTATTTTTCAGGTCCGGAAAGTGTAAGCGTTACTCGACCGTATTATAATAACCTAGTTGCAAAACAATTAAAAACAGTTACCCCGGCAAGTGTTAGTATCATTAATAAAACCTATAACTCGGTAACAAAACAATTATCCTTTACAGTAAAGGCCGATTTTATTGGCGATGTAAAGGGCGACCTCCGATTAAATGCCTTTTTAACTGAGAATAATGTTAGCGGTCCATCAAGCGATATTTCAGCAAATGGTTACAATCAATTAAACAATTATTACAATGTATCGTGGTCGCCCTATTATCAATTGGGAATTTTTTCGAGCACCTATTCTGCATACGTATTAAAGCCCTATCAATTTAAACATCACAATACGTTAGTATATTCGTTTGACGGATCGTTCGGCAACCCCGGATTAATTCCAACTAACGGCGGAACACAAGGTCAGTCATACCAAAAAACTTACACACTAACTGTGCCTACTCCAACCAATTCTGCAAGCCTTTACAATTCTGATAATTTATATATTGTTGCGTTTTTAGCAGAATACAACAGCAATCAAAATAACAGAAATGTATTAAACGTTGTAAAAGAAAAAATTACTGCTAATTCAGAAATACTTGGTTTACACGAAAACCAAGGAAATGCAATTATTTCACTATACCCAAATCCATCAAACGGTTACATCTATATAAATAGCCAAAAACCTGTAAATACATACGAAATTAAGGCCATTGATATTATGGGAAGATGTGTTTTTATTGAAACCCTCAATCAAGTGGGGAATCAAGCACAACTAGATCTTTCGGCACTAAACAACGGAGTTTATTTTCTTTCAATTAGCTCTGAGAACGGCAATTTTATTGAAAAAGTGATTATCCAAAAAAACTAAAACTAATTTTTGTGAGGTTTTAAAAAAATCTTATCTTTGTGTTCCTAAATTGCGGGTGTGGCGTAATGGCAGCCGCACCAGACTTAGGATCTGGCGCTGAAAGGCGTGGGGGTTCGAGTCCCTTCACCCGCACTTCAAATCCCACTTAATGTGGGATTTTTTGTTTTACAATAAAAACGCATTTTGTATTCAAGAATTGAAATGAAAAATAAATTATTAAAGGTCGATAAACTATCTTGCCAATAACAGTAATATTCCACAACATTCTAAAAGGTAATTAATAACTTTATAAAGTGATAGAGGATTTCTCGGAACATATACAATCTCAAATAAAAACCTTACCCGATCTTCCCGGGGTGTATCAATATTATGATGAAAATGAGCTGTTGTTATATGTTGGTAAAGCAAAAAATCTAAAAAAGAGAGTGTCCTCTTATTTTATGAAGGAACACGATAGCGGGCGCTTACGAATGATGGTGAAACAAATTCGCGATATCCGCACCGTGAAAGTGAATTCAGAATTAGATGCCCTGTTATTAGAAAATAATCTGATAAAAAATCTTAAGCCAAAATACAATATTAATTTAAGGGACGATAAAACCTATCCTTGGATCATTTTAAAAAAAGAACGTTTCCCAAGATTGTTTCATACACGCCGCCAGGTAAAAGATGGCAGCGATTATTTTGGTCCCTATGCTTCGGTAAAAGTAATGCATACCTTACTTGATCTAATAAGGCAAACCTATCCCCTACGCACGTGCAGTTATGACCTTAGCAAAGAAAATATTGACAAAGGAAAATTCAGAGCTTGCCTGGAATTTCATATAGGTAAATGCAAAGCGCCCTGTGTAAACAAACAAAGCGAAGAAGATTACAATCAAAACATTCAGGAAATAAAACAGATCATTAAAGGCGATATTAATTTTGCATTACGCGACCTGAAAGATAAAATGCAACAAGCCGCCGAAAAATATGAGTTTGAAAAGGCGGAACTTTTAAAAAATAAAATTGAAACGCTTAGTAATTATCAAAGCAAATCAACCATCGTTCACCCATCCATTACTAATACCGATGTGATCAATATTGTTAGTGACGAGAAAAACGCTTACGTACATTATTTTAAGATCATAAACGGGGCCATAATTCATGCACAAACAATTGAACTTAAAAAGAAAATAGACGAAAGCGATGAAGACTTGTTATTGTTTGCGATTATAGAATTTAGAAACAGATTTAATAGCAGTAGTAAAGAAATTTTAGTGCCGTTTATTCCTGAAATAAAATTACCCGATTGCGAATACGTTGTTCCTAAAATAGGAGATAAAAAACAATTACTTGACCTTTGTTTAAGAAATGCTGTTGCCAATAAACTTGAAAGAGAAACTCAGATAGCCCTTACCGACCCAGACAGGCATACGGATAGGATCATGAACCAAATGATGAAGGATCTTAGGATGACAGAACAACCAAGGCGCATTGAAGGATTTGATAATAGCAACATACAGGGCGAATATGCAGTAAGCGCGATGCCTGTTTTTATTGACGGTAAGCCGGCAAAAAAAGAATACCGTCATTTTAATGTAAAAACCGTTGTGGGCGCAAATGATTTTGCAACAATGGAGGAAATTATTTTTAGAAGATACTCTCGCGTGTTAGAAGAAAATTTACCAATGCCGCAATTAATTGTTATTGATGGAGGCAAAGGGCAATTAGGAGCGGCTTATGAAAGTTTAAAAAAATTAAAATTAATTGGTAAAGTTGCTATTATAGGGATAGCCAAGCGTTTAGAGGAGATCTATTTTCCGGGAGACCCACTACCCCTGTATTTAGATAAACGAAGCGAAACTTTAAAAATAATTCAGCAAATAAGAGACGAAGCGCATAGATTTGGAATTACGCACCACAGAAACAAACGCAGCAGAGAAACATTTAAAACAGAACTGAACGAAATTAGAGGCATTAGCGATAAAACCGCCGAAACACTTTTACAAGAACTAAAAAGCGTAAAAAATATAAAAGAAGCAAGTTTTGAAGAATTAGAAAAAACCATTGGTAAGGCTAAAGCCAAACTAGTTTTTGATCATTTTAAGAAAAAAGATGAAAATGAACTCAATTAAATACTACATTTAAATGATGAAATATTTTTTAACTATTCTTTTTGTTGTTACTATAAACTTATTTTTTTCGCAAAATAATTTACGAGTTTTTTCCGGACATGGAGAACTATTTACAGTAACAGTTTTTGAATAGAATCAAAAAC
>JALHPG010000080.1 GCA_022842625.1 Bacteroidia bacterium
AAAACATAAAAACAAACGACCGCACTTTACTGGTAGCAAAAAGTTATTATCAGGCAGTTTTTAATTTTTTAAAAAAGTAGTAATTTAGTACTGTTAATGGCAAATAAGATCAAATTATATTTAGTAGACGATCATCAAATGCTAATAGATGGCTTAAAGGCTATTTTATCTAGTGAAAAAGATTTTGAGATCGTTGGTGAATGCACATTTCCGCTATTGGCATTTGAACAAATTCAATTAATTAAGCCGGATGTTGTTTTAACCGATATTAATATGCCCGAATTAAATGGCATTGAATTGGTAAGAAAATTACATCCACGTATGGGTAATACTAAGTTTATTGCCTTGAGTATGTTTGGCGAGCGCAGTTATATTAAGGATATGCTGCAAGCAGGTGTTAGCGGTTATATTTTAAAAAATACCGGTAGAGAAGAGTTGGTTAAAGCAATTACCATGGTATCTAAAGGCTTTGAGTATTTTAGTGAGGAAGTTGCTCATGCTTTAGATTCAAATCCTGTAAACGACGAAAAAATTAATACTATTCATTTAACCGAGCGCGAGATAGATATCATTGATTGCATCTCTAAAGAAATGACCAATGCTCAAATTGCAGAAACTTTATTCATAAGTGAGCGCACAGTTGAAACGCACCGTAAAAATATTTTCAGAAAAACCGGGATTAAAGGTGTGGTAGGTCTTGTTAAGTTTGCCCTGGATAAAGGGTTTATTAAGTAACTAAGGTATATTCATGTACTTATGAGTTTGTAAACTTATCATCCATTTTGGATTGTTTTTTACGTACTCAATAATTTGCGGAACCAGTTCCTGATGTTTACTCCATTCGGGCTGTAAATATAAATAACAATCTTTCCCAACTTTTTCAGCTTGTTCCTCGGCCCATTTAAAATCGTGCTGATTAAAAATTATTATTTTTAATTCGTTGGCTTTTTTATAAATCTCAGGTAAAGGAGCCATTGTTTTTTTTGGGCTCAAACATATCCAATCCCAATTGCCGCTTAGCTTATAAGCCCCCGAAGTTTCTATAAAGGTTTCAATATTTTTGTCTTTTAGCTGTTGCGTTAAAGCATCCAGATTATAAATTAAAGGCTCTCCACCCGTAACAACAACACTTTGCGCTTTCCATTCTAAAACATTGGTAATTATTTTCTCGATAGGAGTTAAGGCATGTAAATTTGCATCCCAGCTTTCTTTCACATCGCACCAATGGCAGCCAACATCGCAGCCACCAATTCTAATAAAATAAGCAGCTTTGCCTGTATTAAAACCTTCGCCTTGTATGGTATAAAATTCTTCCATTAACGGAAGCAATTTACCTTCGTTCAATAAAATTTCGTCGGCCGGAGTTAAGCTATGTAATTTGTAATTCACAGATGGCAAAGATAACCACTAATTTTTAATAGCGACGAATTTCACTAATTAACATAAATTGCCTTAACATTTCTGGTCGTGTATAGGATTTCTGAGAGAAATACAAAACAAACCTGTCACACTTTTTAACTTTGGTATAACATTATTCCGTTTTTTTTATTCGTAAATTTATGGCTTATTAGATAGGATCTTCTTTATGAATATAGGAATGGTTTGTTTCCCAACTTATGGTGGAAGCGGGGTTGTAGCAACAGAATTAGGTAAAGCCTTAGCTAAAAAAGGGCATAAGGTTCATTTTATGTCATATAGCCAGCCTTTTCGTTTAAATCTGTTTGACGAAAATTTATTTTATCATGAGTTTAACGTAAATGATTATCCTTTATTTGAATATCAACCATACGAAAGTGTGTTAGCGAGTAAGATCGTTGATGTGGCTATGTATGAACAATTAGATGTTTTACATGTGCACTATGCCATTCCTCACGCTTCTGTGGCTTACATGGCGCAACAGATCTTAAAATCAAAAAAAATAAATCTGCCTTATGTAACCACCTTGCACGGTACAGATATTACTTTGGTTGGTCGCGATCCGGCATTTGAGCCTGTAATTCGCTTTTCGTTAAACCATAGTAATGCAATAACATCGGTATCTGAAAGTTTAAAAAAAGACACTTTAAATACCTTTAAGATAGATAATAAAATTACGGTCATTCCTAACTTCATTAATATTAAGGAGTACGAGACGCCGCTTGAAAATTGCCATAAACACAAATATGCGCCAAATGGCGAAAAAATATTGGTACACATCAGTAATTTCAGAAAAGTAAAACGTATTGAGGATGTGGTAAAGATCTTTGAACGTGTTAAAAATGAAATGCCGGCAAAATTAATTTTAGTGGGAGATGGTCCCGAAAAAGCTGTAATTGATCAACTTTGCAGGCAGTTAAACTTAAGTCACGATGTTATAAATTTAGGTAAAGTTGCCGATCCTAAAGAGATCTTAAGTGTTGCTGATCTTTTTATTTTACCATCAGAAACAGAAAGTTTTGGTTTATCGGCGCTTGAGGCAATGGCTATGAAAGTACCGGTAATTAGTACTAATAGCGGTGGTTTACCTGAAGTTAATATTCAAGGAAAAACGGGTTTTTTAAGTGACGTTGGTAATGTTGATGAAATGGCTAATAATGCTATTAAACTGTTAAGTGACGAAAAATTGTTTAAGCAGTTTTGCGATAATGCCTTTGCCCAGGCTAAAAAATTTGATATTGTAAATATTCTGCCTAAGTATGAAAAGATATACGAGCAGTTAGTTTCAAGTCAACCAATTCCGGCATAATAATGTTAAATATTGTTTTAAACTATTTAGTTAAACAAAAACGTTTTATAATTGCATAACCAAATGGTTAAAACCACAACACATAATATTGAGATATCTGTTGAAGTGAGGTATCTTGCGGAGCAGAGTTTGCCCCGCGAAAATCATTATTTTTTTGTGTATTTTATTAGCATACAAAATAACAGCGATTTTTCTGTTCAGTTATTAAAAAGACATTGGGATATTTTTGATAGCGTTGGTCAAAAACGTGAGGTTGATGGAGAAGGCGTAATTGGAGAAACTCCCATTATTGAACCCGGTAAAAAATTCGAATATAACAGTGGTTGTAATTTAATTAGCGAATTAGGTTATATGGAGGGTTTTTACTCTATGATTCGCCTAATTGATGAAACGGAATTTAATGTTCAAATACCTAGATTTGAATTAGTTGTGCCTTCTAAGTTAAATTAAGCTTACTTACAGTATTTATCGATTATTCTTCCGGCCTGTTCGCTGCCCAATCCATCTGCTTTATTTAGATCTTCGCAGGCTCCGTATTTATCCTTAATGGCCATTTTTGTAGCAGCTCTATTAAAATAGGCTGTAGCGTAATCAAATTTTATTTTAATGGCCATGTCGTAATCTTTTAAAGCCTCCTGAAATGCTTTATTTTCAGATTTGGCAACACCTCTATAACAATAACTTACAGCGTTTTTTCCGTTTAATTTAATTGCCTCATCTAGATCAACAATGGCTCCGGTGTTATCTTTTACATTAATTTTAGTTGCAGCTCGTGAAATTAATGCTTCCTCTTCACCCGGGTTTCCATCAATGTAAACATTCCAATCGGTAAGTGCGCCTTTGTGATCAGCTACTTCAAATTTTGATTTTGCCCGGAGTTTATATGCTTTGTAATCGGGTTTCTCCGGCTTCATTTTTTTTATTGCTTCATTTAATTCTTTAATAGCATAATTGTATTCTTTTGTTACAAATCTAATTTCTCCTTTCAACACAATAGCATCAATATAATTTGGGTTTAAATAGGTTACCGATTCTAATGCATCAAGTGCCGTTTTATAGCTTTTGCCTTTGTACATTAATAATGCCCTGTAATAAAAAAGTTCCCAATCATCAATCTTTTCATCTTTTGCAATTTCAACAGCTGTATCTATTGCACCCTTACTTTCGTTAAATTTATTGTTCAAGAAGTAATTTATGCCATTTAGTTTAGTGGTTTCAAAATTAATTGGCATAATTAATTCTGCCTTTTTTAGATCTTTTTCTGCGCCCTTATAATCTTTTAGTTTTATTTTACAATAAGCCATTTTATTGTAAGCTTGCCAAAAGTCTTTTTTTTCTTTGATGGCATCTTTTAAGATAGGCAAAGCTGTTTCATATTTTGCCGAATCAATTAATTTTAAGGCTTTGGTAAATTTTTTTTGATATTCAGGAATTGTGTCATTTGCGACTTCTTGGCACAAAAAGGAAAGCGGCGATAACCAAATTGATATGAAAAGCAGCCATTTATACATGTTTTTTTACCACCTCTAAAATTGGCACTAATATTGCCTTTAAATGTTATACATTTATACAAATATATATTTTTATGGCGCCATTTGGATTAATTTTTGTTCTGGTTATTGTTTTATTAACAATACTACTTTCCTTTGTTACTGTTCAACAAGGAACAATTGCTATCACTACAATTTTTGGAAAATTTAGAAGGATATTACGTCCCGGACTTAATTTTAAAATTCCTTTTATTGAAAAAGTATTTAAGAAGATTTCTGTTCAAAACAGAAGTTCCGAGCTTGGTTTCCAAGCTGTTACAATAGATCAGGCGAATGTTAACTTTACCGCCATGTTGCTTTATTCTGTTATTAACAGCGACGAGGAAACAATTAAAAATGTAGCCTTTAAATTTATAGATGAGCGTAATTTTATGCAAGCATTAGTGCGTTCGGTTGAAGGATCGGTTCGTGCTTTTGTTGCTACAAAAAAACAATCAGAGGTTTTAATTTTAAGAAGAGATATTGTTGATGCTGTAAAAGACCAATTAGATCAGGTTCTTGAAAATTGGGGCTATCATTTGATCGACCTTCAGTTAAACGATATTACTTTTGATGAAGAGGTTATGCGTTCAATGGCAAAAGTTGTTGCCAGTAATAACCTAAAATCGGCTGCAGAAAACGAAGGTCAGGCTTTATTAATTACAAGAACAAAGGCCGCTGAGGCTGAGGGTAACTTTATTAAAATATCTGCGCAGGCAGAAAAAGATGCTTCGCAATTAAAAGGTGAGGGTATTGCTTTGTTTAGACAAGAAGTTGCTAAAGGTATGGCTGGCGCTGCTAAAGAAATGAGCGAGGCAAATTTAGATTCTTCTTTAATTTTGTTTAGTATGTGGACAGAAGCCGTAAAAAACTTTGCCCAAGAAGGAAAAGGAAATGTGATCTTTTTAGATGGCAGTGTAGAGGGAATGCAAAAAACAATGAAAGACATGATGGCAATAAACCAGTTAAATCAAAACACAAAAAAATAACCACAAATAAATACAAATAAATACAAATACCATGAAAACAAATCTAAAACATATAACTCTTGGAATTGCTCTATTTTCTGCGCTTGCAGGCTTTAGTCAAACCAATAAAATTCAACCTTGTGTTACAGTTGATGCAATGGAGGAGTATTTTAATTTAAATCCGGGTGCTCGAGAAAATTTTAATGCAAACCAGGATATTATGCAAAAAGAGTATTTAGCCTACGAAAAAAATCAAACTGCAAATAAAAGTGCGGCCGTTGAGTATACGATACCAGTGGTTTTTCATGTTTTGCATCTAGGTGGTCCCGAAAACATTAGTGATGCTGCTATAATTGCAGCTCTTGCTCAAGTAAACAGCGATTTTGCTGCGGCAGGCTCTGACTTTTCAACAATTTTTGCGCCGTTTCAGTCCTTATATATTAATTCCGACATGAAATTTATGTTGGCTAAAAAAGATCCTAACGGTAATTGCACAAGCGGTATTATACATCATTACGATGCAAGAACCAATTGGGATCGCAATCCACCATCTTCTGCTTTTAACCCGGCGTTATTTACCGGTATTACTTGGCCCACTACAAAGTATTTAAATGTTATAATTGTAAAGAATATTGTTGCAGCCCCTAACCAAAATGGAACCGTTGTTGGATATACAACATTGCCGGGAAATTTACCTAACGGTGCTATACAAGATGCTATCATTTATAATTATTCATTTTTAAGCGGTTTAGCTGCACGTAATTTATCGCACGAGATCGGACACTGGTTTAATCTTACCCACACTTTTGGAAATACAAATAATCCTGGTCAGGTTTGTGGTTCATCGGCAGGTGGCGATGGTGTATCTGATACACCTGATACAAAAGGAAATTTCAGTACTTGCCCTGCAAGTTCAACGAATACCGCTTTTACATGTACATCACCAAATCCAACAAATACAGCCAATTACTATCAAAATGTCCAAAATTTCATGGATTATTCTTCATGTCCTAGAAACTTTACAACAGGTCAAACTAATAAAATGAGGACTGCAGCCCAGTCTGCAACCAGTAGCAGAAATAATTTATGGTCTGTAGGAAATTTAACCTTCACAGGTGTTAATTCTACTACATCTTGTGCTCCAATTGCACAATTTTTATCAACAACAGGTTACTCAGTTTGTTCAGGTGGATCATTATTAATGAAAGATTTTTCATACAACGCAGCCATTACAAATTATTCTTGGACTGCAGATAACAGTGCTGTAATTGCCAGTCCTACTGCATCTAATACCTCTATTTTATTTCCAACTCCCGGTGTTACCAGTATTACTTTAACGGTAAGTAATGGAACAGGGAGTAGTTCAATGGTAAAATCAGTTACAGTTTTAAACGGTGTGCCGGCGATTACCGGACCATACTTTGAAAGTTTTGAATCAGCTGGAGTTCCTGCAAATTGGCAAGTTATTAATCCAAATAACGTTGCATGGGCGCAAACTAATATTGCTGCAAAAGATGGCAACGGTTCATTTTATTTAGATGGAAGTCAAAGCGCTTCGGGAGATGAGGATTTTTTAGTAATGCCATTGATGGATGTATTAAACAACCCAAATGATAGTTTAAAATTCTCTTATGCCTATGCAAGAAATTCCGCAACACAAGCCGATAAATTAGTAATAGAGACCTCTATTAATTGCGGTGGTACATGGCAACTTTTTACGCAGTATTCTGCTGCAACCATGCAAGCCGGTTCAGGTGGTGTAACCGGGGTGCCATTTGTTCCAACTTTAGCTCAATGGAAAAATGTTAATCTTACTGAACATCCTAATTGGTTTAATATATCAGGTTCTCAAAGCGTTTTATTCCGTTTTGTATTTACAGAGGATCCTGCTGCCGGTAATGGAAACCGTATGTTTATTGATGCAGTTAATTTTGAAGGCATAGTAAGCGGAATTAATGAATTAACAAAAAGCTATAAATTAAATTTATATCCTAATCCGTCTAACAGCGAAACTAATCTTAAATTTAATTTAAATGATGCTTCGGTTGTAACTGTAAATGTAGTTGATATTTTAGGAAACAATTTGTTACCTGAAATAAACAGCACTTTTGCGGCAGGAGAGCAAGTTATTTCTATTAATAAAAACGGAACTCTTTCAAAGGGTATCTATTTTGTTAATCTTTCTATAAATGGCGCAAAGATGTCTAAGAAATTGATCATTAACTAAAGACATTTTTTTAATAATTAATCCCGTCTGGCTAAATGCTTGGCGGGATTTTTTTTTTAGATTTAAAGGCTGAATGACCAAGGTTTTTACTAATATTCCTTTTTTTAGGATAATGATTCCTTTTGTGCTAGGTATTTTCATGGCCATTCAATTTACTATTCCTTCGTTTCATCTTATTTTTTTTACTGTTTTATTTGCCGTTGCTTTAAGTTTAAAACTTAAAAAGAATCAAAGTGTTTTAACAAAAAGGGGATTTTTAATTTGCCTTGATGTTTTCTTTTTTCTTTTGGCTATTAACTTAGTTTATAGCTCAACTACTACAAATAATAGTAATTATTATGGTAAGTACTTAAAAAGCGATTCAGCCAATTTTTTTATAGCAACCATTAGTGATCTGCCAATTGAAAAAGAAAATTTTATTAAGTGCAGGTTGGATATAAATGAAATAAAAACCGATTCGGGTTACAAAAAAGCAAAGGGAGTTTTAATAGCGTATTTTAAAAAAGCCGACACTAACAATTCATTAAAAGTGGGCAATACAATTGTTTTTAAAACCAAACTCCTGTCTGTTGATGAACCTAAAAATCCATATGAGTTTAATTACAAGCGCTATTTATCCAATAAACAAATATTTCATACTGCCTTTATAAATAAAGAAGGGTATAGTGTTTTGCCTATACCTGTTCAGTTGAATTCGTTATGGTATAATGGTTTACTTATTAAACAATATGTACTTCAAAAATTAAAAACCAGTAAATTATCAGACAATGCTTATGGTATTTGTGCGGCATTATTAACCGGTTATGATGATGAAATTAATAAACAAGTTGTTGAGTCATTTTCTCATTCAGGAACATTGCATGTGCTTTCTGTTTCGGGTTTACATACCGGTTTAATTTATTTAGTATTAAGCTTTTTATTTGATGCGATTGATAGAAAAAGAAAATATAAACTTCTTAAATTTTTAATAATTACCGGGTTGTTGTGGTTTTTTGCTTTAATTACAGGCTTTTCGGCTCCGGTATTACGGGCAGTGATCATGTTTAACTTATTAGGCTTTGGTAAAATATTTTTTAGAACAGACCATCGAAATCAAATAAATATACTTTTAGTGTCGGCTTTTATTTTATTAAGTTACGATCCTTTTTTTATAACTGATGTAGGGTTTTTATTAAGTTATTTTGCAGTATTTGGTTTACTTTATTTTCAGCCTAAATTAGCAGGATGTTGGCAGCCGAAAAATTATTTTTTAAATTGGTTATGGCAAGGCACAACGGTTTCGTTTGCTGCAACTATAAGTACTTTACCGCTTACTTTGTTTTATTTTAAGCAATTTCCGCTTTGGTTTTTTGTATGTAATATTATTGTAGTACCGGCAAGTTTTATAATTTTAATGCTGGCTATATTAATTGTATTAAAAATAGGATCTGTTGCAATTATAATAAATTACATTACCAATTGGCTAATTGCTTTTATTACCTTTTTTAATTCGGCTCGGTTTGGTTATATAGATAGTATCGATTTTACCTTTAATGATGCTCTTTTTTTAACAGCCCTTATAATTCTGGTATCTATTGCTTTTCAAACTAAATCCTATAAACAAGTAGCTTTAAGTTTTGTTATACTAATTGGTTGGCAAGTTTTTGCAATTGCTAACTCGTTTAATTCTAAAAGCGAAAATATGTTTGTTGTTTATCAGATCAATAAAAAACACAGTGTGTTGGTTAAAAATACTACAACTTCGGTTTTAAATGAATTAGACTCATCTAAATTTCTTTACCATATTAAACCACACATTATTTCATTTAACACTACAAGTTTGGGGGTTAACGATTTTAATTATGTTGCCAAAAACAATAAAAATATTTTAATTTTAAATAAAGCTAATTTTTTGCCCGATATTTCTTTTCAACAAATAGATTATTTAGTGCTGGCCAATAATTTTAGATTAACAAAGGCACACATGCAGGGTTTTAGTAAGCTAAAAGCAATAATAATAGATGGTTCAAATAATAGTGTAACTACCAAAAAAAACGAAGAATTAAGTCGTAAATTTGGTATTGAATTAATCAAAACAAAACAAAAGGGTGCTTATATCCTTAATTTATAATGAAACTAAGAATTGGAGATAAGGTTAGATTTTTGAACGAAACGGGCGAAGGTGTTGTTTCGAGGATAAAAGATAAAATATCGGTATTTGTTGAAATGCCCGATGGTTTTGAGATTCCTTATTTAGCAGCTCAATTGGTGCCTATTCACACCGAATTAATTATTGATAAAGATGCAGATAACATCGAGCTTAACCCTGATGTGCATTTTAACGATGCTATTTATTTGATCATCGAACCAGATCACGAACTGCCTACTTTAATTAATGATTACAAGATCTATTTATTTAATTCTTCTTCTTTTAATGTTTTGTTCTCGTATTCGATAAAAGACGATGAATATTTTCAAACCCTAAAGCATGGCGAGTTGGGGGCATACCAAAAGATCTTATTAAAACAGGTTAAAATTCAGTTTTTTAAAGATTATAGTTATCATAAAATAGAATGTTTATTTTACAAGAACACACATTTTAAAGCGCAATTGCCAATTGTAGAAATTGTAAATGTGAGTCCAAAAACCCTTGCAGAATCTAAGGCAATTAGGCATGATGAATTTAAACTTCCTGTTCATGGCTTTTTGTTAAAGGATGAGTTTCTTACTCAAACCAATGTTGAGCAAGAGTTGAGTTTGGTTGATATTGCAAGATTAAAAAGTGTAAAAGAATTTAATTCAAGATCTAAGGTTTCAAAATCAAATAAAGAGTATTTAAGATCTTTAGAGAAAGAAATTGATCTTCATATTACCGAACTGGTTGATAAACCCGAAGGTTTAAGTAATTTTGAAATGCTTAATATTCAACTCGAAAAATTTGAAAACGAATTGGATGATGCTATTTTTAAGAACATGAAAAAGATCATTTTTATACATGGTGTTGGTAACGGTAGATTAAAACAAGAAATTATTGCCAGATTAAAACAAACTAAAGGTGTTACCTATCAAGATGGATCTTATAAAGAGTACGGCTTTGGGGCTACACAAGTAAACATATTATAGCATGATACCATTTTCACCCCCAAGAATAGACGATAAAATTTGTGAGGAAGTTGTTGCAGCTTTAAAAAGCGGATGGATAACTACCGGACCAAGAACTAAAGCTTTTGAAAAAAAGATAACCGGTTATTGCGGAAACAAAAACACCTTGTGTTTAAATTCTGCAACCGCAGGCCTAGAGGTAATTTTACGATGGTTTGGGGTTGAAGAAGGCGACGAGGTTATTTTACCTGCCTATACTTATTCCGCAACTGCAAATGTAATAATTCACTGTGGGGCTAAGCCTGTTTTTGTAGATGTAAATGCCGATGATTTTAATATTTCGGTTAGTAATATTGAAAAGGCAATTACTTCTAAAACTAAAGTAATTATGCCGGTTGACTTTGGTGGTTTTCCTTGCGATTATGATGAAATGAATGCATTAGTGCTAAAACACAAGGATAAATTTATCCCATCAAACAATCCCAATCAACAGCTTTTAGGGCGCATATTAATTCTTAGCGATTCTGCTCATTCGTTTGGTGCACGTTATAAAGGAAAAGTAGCAGGTTCTTTAACAGATGTTAGTGTATTCTCATTTCATGCAGTTAAAAATCTTAGTACAGCCGAAGGTGGTGCCATTGCCTTAAATTTACCTGCACCGTTTAATAATGAAGAGATCTATAAGCAACTTTGTATAACCACCTTACACGGACAAAATAAAGATGCGCTTGCAAAAACTCAAAAAGGAAACTGGCGCTATGATATTGTTGAAGCAGGATATAAATGTAACATGACCGATCTTAGCGCTGCTATTGGCTTGGTTGAGATAGAACGCTATGATAACGACACCTTAGTTAAACGAAAACATATTGTTGATTCTTATAATAGTTTATTGAGTATTCATACGATCTTTGAATTACCTGTATTTGAAACGCCTTCAAAAACAAGCAGTTTTCATTTGTACCCTTTACGCATTAAAAATATAACCGAAGAACAACGTGATGCGATCATTCAAAAAATATTTGATGAAGATGTAAGTGTTAACGTACATTTCTTGCCTGTTCCGGGCATGACCTATTATAAAAATTTAGGTTATAATTTAATGGATTACAAAACTACTTACGATAATTATAGTCGCGAAATTAGTTTGCCTATATTTCATGATCTTACTGATGAGCAAATTAAAACAGTTGTAAATGCTGTTATTAAAAGTGTTAATGCTGTTATAAAATAATAAAGTGCAGTCTATACCAAAACGCATATTTGATATTATTGCTTCTATATTTGGCTTGCTAATTTTATTACCTTTTTTTCTGATCATCTCTTTAATGATCATTGTTAACAGTGGCTTTCCTGTTTTTTATACACAAAAAAGAGTGGGTAGAGCTAATATCGACTTTGGTCTCTTAAAATTCAGGACCATGAAAAAAAATGCTGATAAATTAGGTCTGCTAACGGTTGGCGGAAGAGACCCTCGCATTACCGCCATTGGTTATTATTTAAGAAAATACAAACTAGATGAATTGCCGCAATTAATAAATGTATTTATTGGTAACATGAGTTTGGTAGGACCAAGGCCGGAAGTGCGAAAGTATGTTGACCTATACAATGATGAGCAAAAAAAAGTATTGTTAGTTAAACCAGGTATCACCGATTATGCTTCGTTAGAATATTTTAGCGAAAATGATCTGTTGGCAAAATCTGCAGACCCTGAAACAACTTACATAAAAGAAATAATGCCCGCAAAATTAGAATTGAATAAAAAATATATTTCGGAAATGGGATTAAGCACCGATCTAAAAATTATTTTCGGAACCATCAAAAGAATTGTTGCTTAAATAATGAAATAAGAAATCTTTTTGATGAATTTCTATTAAATTAATAAACTTAAGCCTTAATAGCCCAGCGTAACTTTGCAGACTTTGCGCGTGGGTTGGTATTACATTCTTCTGCTGATGGACGAATAGGGTCGGGGGCAACTTCGCTGTAAATGCCTTCTTGAAATAAACTTTTAAATGATTTTTTTACACGTCGGTCTTCTCCCGAATGAAATGAAAGTATCGCAACACGTCCGCCCGGTGCTAGAGCCTCCGGAAGTTTTTCTAAAAATTTTTCTAATGCACCAAATTCATCGTTCACTTCTATGCGCAATGCTTGAAAGCAACGTTGGCAAGCTTTCTTAACTTCTTCCTTACGTTTTTCATGATTAAAAAATGATAAGGCCTCGTTTATTATCTCTTGCAACTGTTTTGTTGTTTCTATTTTCATACCTCTTCTTACTCTGGTTATGATAGCTTCAGCTATTTGTTCCGAGTAAGGTTCATCAGAGTTTACTGCTAAAATCTCTTCCAATTCTTCTTCTGAAATTGTTTTTAAAAGCATGGCGGCCGACTTTCCGCTTTTTGGATTAAGCCTTAAGTCTAACGGTCCGTCTACTTTAAATGAAAAGCCTCTATCAGGATTATCTATTTGCATAGATGAAACACCAAGATCTGCTAACACAAAATTTAATGGACCGGCCTCTGCAGCAATTTGATCTATGCCTGAGAAATTCATTTTCTTTATTACTAATACATCCTCGCCATATCCTAAGTTTGCTAAACGTTCTTTTGTGCGAGGTAATTCAAATGGATCAACATCTGTTGCATACAAAATGCCTCCCGGCGCCAAATGTTTAAGTATCTCTAAACTATGACCGCCATAGCCCAAAGTAGCATCTAAACCAATTTGACCGGGTTGAATATTTAAGAACGCCATGATTTCGTTAACACAAATAGAGCGGTGCATGCCGGCCGGGGTTCTACCTTGCAACATTACCTTTTCTATATCCGCAGCATATTGCTCTGGCGATAGCTCTTTATATTTTTCTTTAAAGGATTTTGGGTGGGTGCCGTTATAGCGCACACGTCTTTGTTTTTGAGGTTCCTGATCATCCATATGTAAAGCTAAGGTTTTAGAATTAGTTTATCAGGTTATTTTAAATGCGATTTACACTTTGGAATAGTTTATTCATTTGTTAATTTAAAACTATGCACAGTAATATCTATCAATATCGGTCCGCCAAGTGCTTTGCCACTTTTGCCTTTTGGGGTTACCAATCTTTTTGTAGGATAAATTAAATTGTTTGTTTTACCATGCTCAATAACTACGTTAGCGGCTTTTGCAAGTGTACTAATAATGTCTACTGTGTAATTATGTTGTTTTAATAAGCCTGTTTCTTTATCAAAAATAAATTCCTGTATTTTATTGTGTGTAGGAAAATCGGGTGGGAATGTTGCTTCAAGGACTCCTTCTGTTTTCTCTATCCATTTTATGTTTTCAGAAAGTAATAAATTAGGCAATGTAAAATAATTCCAAAATGCATAATTGGCAAAATAGGCCATGTCTAGATCGTCCCAATAAAACAAACGTCTACCAAATGGAAAAAAGGATCTGGCATTCTTTCTCTCTTCTATTATTTTTTCGTTTTCATCTACCAGTCTAACATCATTGCCATCTAGCACTCCGGTAATGTTTTTATTTTTTCCTATAGGGGTAAGTTTACAAAATGGTTTTGCAATGTCCATTTTAATTATGGCATGTTCAAAAACCGGTCGGCGCTTTAAGGTAAAAGCAAGGCCATGCGCAGAAACCTCTGCCTCTATGTATTTATGATTTTGCCAAAGTTCTTTGCCACCATAGGCTGTAATTGCTTTTTGTGCTGTTATGCTTAACATTAGTTTGGTGTATTACTTAATTTTTTAATAATTAAACTTGCTAAAAATGCTTCTAGAAAACTAAGAGGTGTTGCTATAAATAAAATTCCCATTGGTAATACTCCCATGTTAGCAATAACCACCCACATTAATAAAAAGCCAACAAACCAAGCTAGCAATGTGGTGTGCAGTAAACTAAATTTTTTTGAAATAATAAAAATAGCAATGGCAAATAACATCGACCAAATTCCCCAAATAGCGCCGTTTATAGGTTCGGCAGGAAAAACAAGACCAAGCTTTTGATAGTGATCTGTCCAGTAGTGTTTAAGTATAAATTCATTTCTCACAAATTCAGAAATACTTATCCAAACAGTTGCAAGAAGTACTGGTAAAATTGTTTTTTTTAAAAGTGTCATTTTTTATTTTATAAAATTTTATTCAATGAAATTAATAATTCCTAAATAGTATTCAAAATCTGACACGTTTTAATACAAATGGCAACTTTAGACAATAATTGGGAATTAGTAAATAATAGAACTAAACAAAAAAAGCCAGATGAATTCATCTGGCTTTAAATTTTAATATTGGTATTTAATGTGTAATGGCAACGGTTTTGTGCGCGTTGAAATTATCTCCGGTAACATGTAAAATATAAATTCCTTTTTCGATCTTCGAAACATCAATCTTATTAATATTTGCACTCTCGATGATCTTTTTGCCTGTTAAGTCAGTCAAAATAACCGAATAGTTTTTTATTGTAGTGTTAAGATCAATATTCAATTCTGTATTTGCCGGATTAGGAAATACATTAATTTGATTACTCAATTTATCGTTCTCGTATACGCCGACAGGTAGTGCCAAAGCGTTTAACTCAAATCTAGCATCTTTACTTACAAAAGTTCCTGTTGTTGCAGTTTCATAACTTGCTGTTATAAGTGGGAACTTTAACCCTGCACTCCAAAATTCATAGTCAACCATATACAATTGCGTTGTAGATGTAGCGCCGGCCATGGTAAGATTAATAGTGCTTTTTAGCATTAAACAATTGTTGTATACCCCGCCACCAGGCATTGTTACGGTGCCTGTACCTAAAGCAGCGTATGTAATAGAACCGGTCCAGGTATTTGTATTCGGTCCACTTGTTTCGGTAGCAAGAAATGCATCTGTATTAGTACTTCCGTAGGATATTGGCCAACTATAACCAGTCCCTAAATTTGAGAATACAGCATAACTATTTTGGCCAAAATACATGCCTGCGTATTCGTAACTGCTTGCATTAGATTTGTAAAATTCCCATTCGGTTCCATTTTTGCTAAATGCTATAGATGCATTTGAAAACAATGCAGGACTAGGAGTTGAAGCAACGGTGGTATATGTGCCAACTTCAACAGGATTTCCATTGGGTGTCATATTAGAGAAGTTCCACGACTGACCAACCCCTGTGCTCTTAGGGAAAACAGAAACTGTGTCATATTTTTTTATTGTTTGGATATCTCCAACAATTGGTTCGTTAGCGGCTTTTGTTAGAGTTAATTGCGCATTGCCCGTTAAAGTAATTCCAAACGAAAATGATAATAAAACGTAGATTTTTTTCATAATAATTGTTTTTATTTGTTTAATCTAAGTTCTTGTTTTTATAATTTTATTCTTTGAAGTAAATCACTAATAAAAATGATAAATATCATAGATTAATTAAGAATCGTTAGATGCCAATAAAAGGTGATGATATATTTATTGTAATAAAAAAATTAGGAAAGAATCTTTTCGATCTTCTCTTTAGATTCGAGGCTTACCGGGCAGTTGTTGCGCGTGATCCATTCATTGATAGCGAATAAAAATTTATCCTTTTCATTAATGTGTTCAAGTTTTATTTGGAAGGTTTTTTTATCTTTTTTTACAAAATAAAATATATCATGTCTAAATTCAATGATCTCAATTTCTGAGGCAAATATTTTTTTTAATCTACTTTCAGCGAATAATAAATAGTTGGCATAAATACTCACAAAGCAAAGGTCTTTCTTATACTTGATCAATAAAATGATCAATTCTGTTGCAGCAATAATTAAACAAATTACATACAAGTATTTTGCTCGGCTGCCGGATGTATATAGCATTAAAGCAAAGGTTATAAAAATGCTAGCTTTTAAAACTCTAATAGCAACCAAACCAAAGGTAAAATAACTAAAACGTTGAACTGGTAACGAGGCTTTGTAACTTGCATTTAATATTTCATAGCAGCTTAAAAAAATGTAAAATGCACCAAATAAAAATTGAAATCCCATTAATTCTTTCCAATTAAACCAACCGTAAAAGAAGTTGAGGGTAGATAAGGCAACAATGCCTAAAAGCAATAAATTTTTTCCAATACTTGCAAGTGCCGAATTCATGGTGCAAACTTAACGATTTTGGGCATAATAAACCACTTTAAAAAAGCCACTAATTTCACTAATTAACACTAATATGAGTATTCAAATAAAGCCAATGATCATGCAAAAGCTAAGGAATTCATAGGTAACGCAGATCTAATTTAATTGTCTTCAATAAAATATCTGTGAATATCAGTGAAATCTGTGGCTAAATTGATAAAATGAAGGATGTTTACAAAAAAACCATCCTATCATTTGTAAAGCCGTTGCATTTTTGTATTTTTATAGCCTATGATGTTTGTTTATCCCGCATTTATATGGACTTTAGCGGCGGTTGCAATTCCAATTATTATTCATTTATTTAATTT
>JALHPG010000081.1 GCA_022842625.1 Bacteroidia bacterium
TTGGGCGGTAGAAATTGAGAAGTGGATAAAGAGAAACAGAATATTAAAGTAGTACTATTAAACCCTGCATTAGATAAAAGTGCAAATGTAGATGGGATTTATCAAGCAGTTAGAGGAGGTTTAAATTTAAATAGACTAGGAATTAAACCCCTATTCTGTTTTTCCTATTTCTAGAAATAATTGCTCGAGATAAAAAGAGATATTGGAAACGAATCCCTTCTAGTAGAATTAATTACAAATTATAGACTCAGTTATAAAACTAAAAAACCCTTGCAATCTTTTGATTTGCAAGGGTTTCTATTTTCACTTTTGTAGCCCGTACGGGTCTATTTTTTGTTAGTAACCTCTTGTAACGCTCAGAAAATTTCTTCTAATATACACATTTTCAATAAAATAGCCATTTTTTCATAGAAGCCTTTTGTAAAGGTTGGAATTAGGTGGAAGCCTGTTTTTGAGTGTAACTTGTGTGTAGAACTTGCACTTTTTGGGTGCAAGTAATACAAGTAAATACCTACCGAAATTTACGGAAACTTAAAAAACAACATTATGAAAAATGTAAAATTTACAATTGAAAAACGAAAAGATTCTGAAGAAAATGGTATTATCACGAATCTCCCGATAAGGGTTGACTTTAGCTTTGATAGCTATAAAAGGTTTGAATACTACACAGGTTTAAAGGTGGATTTAAAATATTGGGATGATGGTATGGCTCGTGATGAAGATGGCAACCTCATTAACAAAAAACGCATCCACGAAGGAAGGGTCAAAAGAACTCATCCTAACTCCGTTGACCTCAATAATAAGCTGTCGGGTCTTAAAACTGAAATTGTGCGCTTATATGAAACAGCCAACATTTTAAAGACCCCTCTTACATTAGAATACTTTAGGAATGGGGTTAAGAAATTTCAAAATCGGTTAGATTCAACTGAAAGGAACAATATTTTCGAGTACTACGATATGTACATTGAGAGTATGGACGGGATTCACGCTAAAAATTCAGTTAAAAAGTATAAATCAACATTAATTCACTTGAAAAAATTCTGCAAAAACAAGACCAATATTTCTTTTTATGATACAGGATATAATTTTTTGGAGAGGCTTCATAATTATCTAACAAAGAAGGCAGGAAAGAATGAGAACGGCTTAGGATTCAATACCGTAATAAAATACATGAAGTCATTTAAGGCTTTTTTAAAATGGGCAGATTTGAATGGATTTAATAAGAATTTGGATTTTTATAAGTATAAAATTGAATCGGAACTTATTCCAAAAATTGTATCTTTAAAAATGGAGGAAATCATGAAAATCTATAATTATTACTTAGAAGATGAGTACTTGATTAGAGTGAGAGATATTTTTTGTTTTGCTTGTTTTACAGGACAAAGATATGGTGAAATAGTGGAGCTTAAAAAATATCATATTAAAGACGGTATTTGGAATAATAAAAGTTTTAAAACAAAACATAATAAGGAAGTTAACATCCCATTAAATAAATTTGCCTTAGAATTATTGAGAAAATATGAAAATCATGGGTCGGATAATTGTTTTCCAACAATCAGCAATCAGAATATGAACGATTACTTGAAGATTTTAGGTGAAAAGATGGAGATGTTTGATACGGTTGTTCAATATTATTATAAAGGTGCTGAACGAATTGAAGAAAAGAAAATGATGTTTGAATTAATGACAACAAAAATCGGTAGAAAGAGTATGGCTTCAAATTTAGCTGAACTCAATGTCGATTCAAAAACAGCCATTTCTATAACGGGTCATAAAACTGAAAAGGTATTTAATCAACGATATGCCGAAAAAAGAATAACAAGCAGTATCGCAGCAATGAAACTTATGGAAGATAAATTAGCAGAATCAGAGCAATGAAAATACAACCTATCTTTTTATATTTTTTCTGTAAGGATGAGTACCTCCTTGATTTGAATATTTCACCAACTGATGAAATAAATAAAAACACAGAAAAACTATTGTACTCCGTTTTATATTATGGATATACAGATGAAAAGAAAGGTCTTTTAAGGAAAGGTACTAAGATGACTGAGGAGTTTCGGGAGAGATTTAAATTTATTCTTGATAATATTGAATTTATTGAATCACAACTTCCGAAACTCTCTTTTAAAGAGTATAAAACAACATTGATTGAGTTATGGGAAGACCAAATAACGGAATTTATTCGTAAATCCAGAACTGCAAAAAGAAAAGCTGATGGTGAATCAATACAGAAATGGATTGCCAAGCAAAAGGATATTGTTCTTGAAAAGACAACAAAATCTGAAATAAAAAAATATAGAAAATTCGATGATTATCTCAGTCAGGAGGCAATAGATATTAATTTAATTTCAAAAATTAGTAATAGGTATAGAAACTTGGAGAAACCTGAACATTATTATTATTTGATTTATGCCTTATATCAATTAAAGTATTTTGTTCCCATACCGAAGACTCTTAAATATCAAACCCTACACAAGGCGTTAATTTATGCCTTTGGTGATATAGGAACTCGGATGGCATTTAGAGATGGTATTTTAAAACTTCATGGCAATCATAATGCCAACGTTAAATCTTTGATTAATAAAACTGCCGAAGAAATTCAGAATCTTCTAAAATAATTTACTTGCACTTTTCAGGTGCAAGTTCCTAAAGTCGAACATTCAATAATATTGTGTCATAAAACATGACGACAATATGAGTGCAAATCCATTTCAAGAAATAGTTGACCTTCTTCAACTAATCATCAAACAAAATGAATTTTTTCTTTCTTTTCTAAAAGATAATAAAAAAGAGGAAGAAAAAGACATAAACTTTACAAAATCTGAGCTGGCAAATCATTTGCATTGCTGCGAAAAAACAATAGATAATTATCGCCGTGAAGGATTACCTGACCTTCAACATAAGAAGGGTAAAAAATTACTATTCTCAAAAAAGGCAGTTGAATCATTTTTAACTAACCGAAAGTAATTATGGATGGTGAGATACTTTCATTACTGCACATGGATTCTATAATAACGGTCTTGCCTAACAGGGGTGTTGGGTAAGTTAGGTCGCAATCAGGCTCATAAGAGGCAGATTGTTTACTGGGGGTAGAAACTGCTGCCCCCAATATTAACTCAGATAACCTGCCGATATAGACCTGATGCGTTCCTAATGCCTCTATACCCTGCGGGGTTCGGGGTGCAAAACCCCGTTAAATAATTAAGTAATGATAACTAAACTAAAAAAATAAAAATAAAAAAACCTGCGATTTGGTCAACCGCAGGTTCAAAAATAATTGTTTGCTATTCATTTTCACAGAGAACAAACAAAGAAGTTAATTTTCATGGCAAAGATACAAAATATAACAACCGACACAAAAAGCAGTTCAGCTTTTTTGACCCCTCACGTTAAATCTCACGGAAGGAATAGAACGTTTAACAACGCTTCACACAATGTTCATACAACGCAAACAACTTTGCCCAAGCCGTGTGATAAGGAAAAGAAGGATATTCAAAATTCAGAAAAAGGCAGGATTAATTTATATGCTTTGAGATACGTTGCAGGAAGTATTCTTGGCGGGAGAACAAAGAGTTGTGGTCAAGTTCCAATCGGTAACGATGTCTATTATTCCAAAAAACCAAACAGTAAAATATTTGTTGCAGGAGTTGAAACTTGCTGTAACTCCCATGCTTGCCCAACTTGCGCTTTAAAGATATTAGAGCAGCGAAGACTCGCCGTCTATAATATATTATTAGCGTTCAGGAAAATGCCAAGTGTTGCTATGGGTTTTCTAACCTTAACCGTGCAACATTCTTATAAGGATAGTTTTAAAACTGTTTATAATTGGACTTATAACGCTTGGTTGAAAACAATACAGAGCAGAAAGTATAAGGAACTTGGAAAAACTTTTAAGAAACAATTTAATAAAAGTGGCAAAGAAGTTTTTGTAAGGATTAATGGAAAAAAGGTTGTTGAATCAGATAAGTACAAACATATTGGTGATGTTAGAGCGATAGAAACAAAAATAAGTAAAGATGCAGGTTATCATGTACATCAACATCTTGCAATTGTTGCCGAATGTACAGAGGATGAGTTAAGAGAATATGCAACCGCTGTTATAGAAATATATTTAGCAGAAGTAAATAAATGGAGGAGTGAAAAAAAAGGATATGCCAATATTAAAGGACAACATTATTCTCCTATTTATAATGTTGAAGGAATAAATAATTACATAAGTAAATGGGAAGTTAGCGCAGAATTGACAAAATCAAATTCAAAAACAAATAGCTACAAAAACAGTTATACACCTTTCGGTTTATTAGATGAAATTTTAAATAGGCGTGGCGACCAAGAACATCAACAATGGTGTGCCAATATTTTTAAAGATTATTGTAATGGGATAAAAAGAACTCGTGCAATTTCCATTTCGTCATTATTGAAAAAATATTTCAATACTCCAACAACTGAAACAGAATTTTTAGAATATATGCAGTCGTTAAATAAAACTGACGAGGAATTGATGCAGGACGAAGCAAAAGAAATTCAAAAGGAAGCCAAAGTCTTACTCACCATCAGTCGTAAACTATATTTATCAATCGGAAAAGAAAAAATACACGCTCATTGCCTGAACGAGTATGAATATGGGCAAGGATTAGTAGGTCTTCAAATGTTCCTAATGGAACTCGGAATCTTTACAACATACGATGAGATAATGAACAAGTTGTGGCTCGATGAAGAACTCAAAAACGTTCAAAGAAAGAAAATTAAAATCAACTTAAACTAAAAAAATAACAATATGAAAAAATCAGATGTAATAAGATTATTGAATACTCCAAATTGTGAAGGTGAGCTAATAGTATCAAATGAATCATTTTCACATAATACTTATAGGATACCATTTGAAGTCCGTTGTATTGACATGGATAAACCCGAAAAAGTTATAACTTCTTCAAGTAGAGGGTATGAATCCGTAAATATTAGGTGTGAGAAAAATGGAATCTATTTTTTTACAATAAAATGCGATATATTTTTAAAAACAGTATTCAGGTACAAAAATATAACAATTTCATGGGCTAAATATTAAATCAAAAGAAAAAACATAAACTAAAAAAAGGGTGGCGACCAACGCCAAAATAAAATGAAAAATAAAAAAGACGGTTTGGAATATGAAAGAACAATTCAAATTGATGTTAAAGGCGTGGTGCGTTTTGAAGACGTTGAAAAACTCAAAAATGATATTATTAGATGCGATATTCATATTGACGGTAGATGCTGTGAATTTTGGACTTCAAAACGCACTTATGAAGCATTACAATATGATGGAATATTTATACGTGATGGAAAAACTATTGATAGCTCAGGTGCGATTAACACAAGCATAACTTTTACAGAAAAATATTATGATAAAAATTAAATAATCAAAAAAAGGTGGCGACCAACGTAACAAATAATGGAAACAATAAGAGAAAATGACAGAGAAATCGGTACGACAAAATTGAAAAATGCAATCAGGACAATTGCAAACACGGATGCAAAATACCTTCGTGAAGGTTTATCACAAGGTTTGGATTTACTATTTTATGAAAATGGTGAAAAATTTATTTTCGGGGTTGATAGCTGTTTTACTTTGCAGGTAAATGGTTCAATTAACACGAATAAATCTCAGGTATTAGAACATTTAAGAAATGAATTATTAATGTATTAAAAAGTAAAAAACATGAAAACAATCTCAATTATTGGAAACATCACTAATGACTGTGAAATCCGTAAAACAAATGACAAATCAGTAATTAATTTCACAGTAGCTGTCAATGAAAAATTTCTTGATAAGCAAGGAAACAAAGTCAATAATGCAATGTTCTTTGATTGCTCTTATTGGCGTAAAGATGGCAGCAGCTTGAAGGTTGCTGACTTCTTAAAGAAAGGAGTACAGGTGTTTGTTTCGGGTAGCCCTGATATTAATTTGTACATTAATAAGCAAGGTCAAGCAGCAGGAAATCTTAGGATTACTGTTGATGCATTAGAGCTTTTAAGCACAATAAAAAAAGACGGTGAAGAATTGAACGATTCTTTAAATCAAGAAAAGTAATTAATCTAATAGGGAGATAATGTTTTAGGATATTATCTCCCATTTATTAAAAAAATGGACTTATACATTACCCACTTTTTTTTACCGTTGTTGAAATATGTTGCTGATAATAACAGAAACGGAATAATTGAACTATTTGCGCAAGGTTATGAAATGGACATACAAAGTTTTCCCGAAGACCTCTTTATTAAGCATTTGGCAGTAATGGCAAAATGCTACGCATCAATTTATAACTAAAATTAAAAAAATGAAAGCAAAATATAAAAATGAAATTGCGAGGGAATATAATATTTCATATACAACTTTCTTACGATGGTTAAAGGATGTTCCTGATTTAGTTTTAAAACCAAAACAAAGACTTTTAAGCCCTAAACAGATTAGAGCAATATATTTTTTTTACGGCAATCCGACGGGTGAATAAATTAATAGTAATAATTTTATTTATGTTTAACTAATTATAAGTACTACTAATAAAGTTTATTCCAAAAACGTTAAACATCAATGTTTAACTTTATAAAACATTTGATAGCAAAGTTAAACTCCGTTAATCAATATGTAAAACATGGAAGATATTAAACGTAAATTCATCGGATTCAGGTTATCATATTTGAATTATTTAAGAATAATTCACTCTGCACAACAAGCAGGTGTATCAATTTCAGATTTCATTATCTCTAATCTATTGCCATTGATTGATAAAAATGAAATTAAAATTGATTCAGGAGATTTCAACAAATTAAGTACACATGAAAAAGTAAAAGATTATTCTGTGAATGATTCATTGACCCTTCCTGAAATTAAAATAAAAGGAAAATCAAAAGAAGATGCGACATCAAAAAGGATGTTGTTGGAATCTGAACAAATATTAAATGAAATATCAACTAAAAAACAAGCATAATGGAAGTAACTATGGATACCCTTAACCTGATTCGGGCTAATGACAATTATAAGGCTGCCTTAATTCAACTGAAAGAGCAGAACGCTAATTTGACAGAAAAGGACAAGAAAAGTGAGAAGCTAATAGGTGATTTTGCTTTGAAAGCTGATGCGCAAAATCGACAATTTTCTGAAACGATGAAGCAAAAGGATGCTGCTATTGGAAGGTTACAGGAAACACTTGAAAAACGTGATGAACGTATTGAAGATTTACGAAAAATAATTGAAGAAAAAACATCAAGCATAAATGAACTTGTTCCCTATAAAACTAAATATAATCAGGTTATCGCTGAGAACACTCAATTAGTTAAGAAACATTCATGGGAATTGGAATTAAAAAAATTAGAGGGCAATAGGCTTTTAAGAAAAATAAACGAATTGGAAAGTGAGATAGAGGAAATGTTGGAAGATGAAGTTGAAGAAGATTCTGAGTTGGATAAAGAATCATCAAACGGGATACATGAACTTATACAGATGCCTGAAGACGGAAGTGAGGATAAACCTGACAAACTAATGCAAATTGAAACAACACCACCACCGTCAAAAAGTAAAATCATTGAATCTGCTATAATGAACGAATTAGAGAAGGGAAACGGCAGGGTCGATAGAAAGACCTTAGAATCAATTGACGGTGTAGTATTTGATACAAAAAGCCAAATTAGAACGCTTTGTAAAGGCGGCATGATTACCCTTAAAAATGACTTTTTAAGCGATTATTTTTCACCGTTAAAAAAATATTAATAAATGACAAATCATTTAGCAAAGATGCTTTCTCTCGCAGTAAAACCCGATTTCCTTAAATTCAATTTAAAAATTGTAGGTGTTGCAGTTATACTTAGTTATATACTTAAAAAACGAAAACCATGAAATATTTAAAATTAGCAAGTCTTATACAACAGGGCGCACCATTTTATTCTTTAAATCACAGAAATGATAATACATATGCTCTAAGACCTTTTAAAAGGGGTGTTTTTGAATTATACAAAGATGGCTACAAGGTTCATCACATTTTAGTTTTTTTCGTGCGAAATTCTCTTGTTTCGGTGGGCTATGGTAGTAGACACGGTCATGTCGAATTAATTCATTTAGAGGATGTCGAGTTTCCTAATAGAAGCGACCATGATTTTGATGGAGCAATTGAAGAAGAACACTTCTCGGCTCACTTTGATGGTATGGAAGTTAATTTAACAGGCGATGATACACCACCCGTTACTCGACTGCAAGTAGAACATAATCTTTTTTGATTTTTTTTAGTTTGTGTTATCATCAAGGAAGGTAAATGGTTTTACCTTCTTTTTTTTAAAAAAGTTTTAATTGGTCGTTATAACACCATCAGTAAAATGAATTCTATATAATTCATCAAAACATCGTCCAATCAACTCATCATAATTACTTTTATATATGCTCGCCTGTTCTTCTGTTGTTATTCCGACCGCATTATTGTTTTGAGGCAAGAAGCCGAAGAAATTGAATAATTCAATTAAGTCAATAACTATTTTAGATTTAGTTTTTAAAGCATCTTTTCCATATTTATTAAATACGGTTTGAAAAACCTGATACCGTATGTTTTTTTCAAAAGCGATTCCAATGTTGAATAAATAATTGGTTGTTTCATTAACGAACGCTATCGGAGGGTTTATTGTTTGATTTGCCTTCACGTCATAGTATTGAAACCTTGCCTCGTCAATTGGTCTAATAACAGAGCCGTTATGAGCAACGGTATGACGTATTATAGATAAATCGTAAAGTCTTGGATGTTCCGCAGCAGGAATAGGTTCTACTCCTAAAACTGAATAATATTTTTTATTTAATTCTATATAATCGAGAATTGAAAATGGGTCTTTGTCTAATTGTTTTGATGGTTTATTTGGGTCAGGCACTTTAGGTGTTGTGGTGTTTAATTCATTAATTTTTGAAAACAGAGCCTGTAAATCTTTTGAATTAGACAGTTGAATCCCTAAGTTCCTTATTAAATCCTCTAAAGCAACAACATTTAAGAACACCACTAAAGCAGTCATTGGCTTATTCGCCACAACAGCGTTTTCTAAGGCTAATCTCCTTTGAGCGGGGTTTAATTCAAGTCCGCCATAGTCGGGAAGTCTTAGTAGATTTGAGGCTTGTAAATGCCTATAAAAAAAAAGACCTGAAACGGTACTTGTGCGAAAAGGATTCCATTCACTAATATTAACTGTCGGAAATTCTACCTTGCTCATTATATTACTTTACCCCCTCAATTAATTTTTGTTCTTCCGACGTTATATCATAAAGTTCATAAACAAACTCATCTATTTTTTTTTCATAATCGCTGCTATCTTTACCGTCTTTTTTTAAAGCGATTATCATATCAACCAATTCATTCATTTCTTTCTCTTGTTTTTCTGTTGGTATTGGTATTTGTAAAGGAGATAATGCCTGAACACTAATAATCAAATCACCCGTGCCTGTTTTTGGCGCAAAGCGATTTAATTCATTATCAATTAATTTTGAATTTAATACCCCTACTAAATACTTTAAATGTTTACCTGTTGCAATGCAAGTACTGTCCAAAGTGTAAGTTCCACTTTCATCATAACTAAACCGTAATTTTGAACCAATTCTTTTCCAAATTATTTTTTGATTTTCAAAATCATCATAATAATCACACGCTCTTAATTCCCACCAAAAATCGCCTTTGTCTTGTCTTTTTTCTGCACTCGCCTTGAAAGGAAATAAATGTTTTGCAATTGAAGGAAAACTTTCATTTAACCAATGCCAAGCGGCATCATAGGTGAAATTATTGTTTTTAGATAATGGTTTGTTTTTTTCATCAATTTGTAAATTCCCTTTTAGGGTATAGCCTTTTGGCATAAAAATCAGGTAAGTATTTTGAAAATTAGCTTCATATTTTTCAACTTCTCGACCTCTGATTAATGGCTTAATTATTTTAGCCGCACTTTTGTCTTCCTTAATTAACTTTTCTTTCGTTGCCTCATCTATCAAAAAGGCTTCATTAAATCCTGTTAACAAGCCCCTATTTATTTTTAAATCCCATTCCGATAATGGTTTTCCGTATTTGTTTATTTTGTCATAGATTCCTCTTTCTTTTTCATTTTGAAATATCCATTGACCATTTATAAACTGATTCTGAATAAATGTCCTTCCTTCCGCTTTAACAATGGTTTCTAAATTGTCAGGCATCTCCGTTACGTCCACATAGGTGAATGTTTCAGATATTGGCTCTTTTTTAAATTCTATAATTGCTGCCTTTACTGTTGCTTCATCAAAGATATTTATTTTATCAAATTCAATAATTTGATTTAGGTGTGTTTTTTGGGCAAGATAGCTACGCAAATTATCACCGTAACTTACTTTAAAAAATTTATTTGAAACGATATATGATAAAATGCCTTTCGGCTTCAAAACGTTATTTCCCAATTCAAAAAAATAAGTAAGAATATCTGCACTACTATTGAATATTGAGAAGTCTTTTTCTAACTGTGGCTTTAAGTGTTTAATTTCCTCGTGCCTAATGTATGGTGGATTGCCTATTATTAAATCAAAACCTTCAAATTCACCTTTATTATTTAAAATTTCAGGGAACTCAAACCGCCATTCAAAAGCGTTTTTATAAATGGCATTTGATTTTATTTCTTCTATTTCCTTATTTAGTTTATTAATTTCCGCTTCTAATTTATCTTGCTTTTCTTTTTGAACCTTCTTTTGTTTGGCATCCAAATCAAAAAGTTTGCCCTGATTCAGTAAGTTGTATAGGTCGCCACTAAGTGTTCTAAGTTTTACCTGTTTCGGGTCGTTGTTGTTTATTTCAGTTCTAAAGTCGCTTTTAATCGTATCAATTATTTTCTGCAATCCTCTTTTAACATCACGACTTTTCTCGTTTTTATAATCGTTAACAAATCCTCTGTAAGCCTTCACATCATATTTAATACTTTTAAGTGCCTTGCTTAAATCTGAATCTAATGGGAATCTGCTTAATAAGCTGTTTCCGCACTTAATATTTATATCAATGTTTGGTAAAGTTTCTAATTCTAAAAAATTTGTTTCTTCCTTATAATAAGCGTTTTTCAGTAATTCTATCCATAAACGTAAACGGCATATTTTTACAGAGTTGGGATTAATATCTACTCCGAATAAACAATTCTCTATTATCGTTTGCTTTTCGATAAATAATGTTTTTTGTACCCTTTGACTCTCTTTGTTTTTTGGATTATATGTTACAATGTTCCCGTTCTCATCAGTAATAATTAATTCATCATTGATGATTTCTATTTCGTAATCTCTTAGCGTTTTGTGATTTTCATCCATTAAAACACCTAATTCATTTTTAATTGCAATAATTTCATTTAATGATGAAACTAAGTAATGACCACTTCCAACCGCTAAATCAGCAATTCTAAGCGAATTTATTATTTCGTTTGCCTCTTTTTTATCATCTATTTTGTTATATAATTCATCGAATGTTTTTAAACTCCATTTTTTAATTAGATTAAACTTCTCAATTACCGCTAAACGAATTGATTGTTTACACATATACATTGTTATAAATGCAGGTGTGTAAACCGAACCATCTTTATAACCATTAATTTTCTCAAATACTTTCCCTAAAACAGATGCGTTGATAATAGTTTTGTTATCTTCTTGAACTTCTTCATTGCCTTCACTCGCAAAATCATAAGCATCTAAAAATTGAAATAGATATTCAAGTGTAGGCAGTTTATCTGCTTTCTTTCTACTTTCCTTTAATATCGTGGTGCTAATTAATTCAAGTTGTCCGACATTATCAAGTGAATTTATTTTTATTGTTTGGTCTTCTAATTCACTTATCTCAAACAACGAACTATTCAGATAAGGAACTTTACTGTATTTAGCTTTTATAGCTTCGCTTCTGTCATTTAAACCTACTGCTAAAACTTTATGGAATAGTTTAAACAATTCATCAAAGTCGTGTATTGTAGAAGTATTTAAAAAGCGATATTCTTTATCACCTTTATGATAAGTGATTAATTGCCCCTCTAATAATTTAAGAAACAAAATTCTATTAATCCAAGTTATACAAAGTTCAAGTGAAATATTAAATATCCGTTCGTCTTTGGTATCACCATAGATGGAAATGTCAGGTATTCTATGAAAGGGGTCATCAGTAACAAGTGCTTCAATCGTTGTTTCAATAAGCGAAGCAGGATTGCGATTTTCTTTTTTTCTCCTGATAATATTTTTTGAATCTTCCTTCGCTTCTTCAAGTCCTATAATATGAAGTAACTCTTTGTAGAATTTTTCATTAAGCGAATTACTATCGTTGGCTGTAGCTACTTTTAAAAGATGTTGTGGTGAAAGAATTTTAAGTAATGCGCTTAACTCTCTATCGTCCTCTTTTTTGTTATTTCTTAAAATCGCATCGTATTCTCTTATATCAAAGTAAACACAAGGGATTTCTGCTTCAATTTTTGGGATGATTTTAGCCACCTCCTCGTAAAAAAAAGGATTGTCCTTTTTGTCGTTTATTTTAGTTTCGTAAAGTTTTTTTATTTGAACGTTACGATAGATATGTTTGTCAAAATAATTAGCATCAATGATGAACCATTGATTAATGTCAGTTATAACAAGCTGTTTTAATTGATTGTTACTATATTTAATGCGTTCATCTAAATAATACAGGATTAATTCGTGTAAGGCTTTTTTGTTTGGGTTTTCAACCGTTATCATTTCATTGATATTGGTAGGTCGCTTTGCCTCGATAATAACACCAACCTCACTATCTGTTGATTTTCCCAAATGAACAACTAAATCCTTCTTGTCTTTAGTATTTATGGCATTGGTGTCTTTGTAGTAGGTATCTCTTAAAAAGTCTTTTAGGTCGTTCTTTAAATGCTCCTCGCTCTCATCCTTGTGTCGTTTTTCAATAACATTTATTTTATCAAGTAGAATAATAAGATTTGCCTTAAACACATCAATCTCACTTCTTAATGGCTTTTGCTTTAAGAACGCTTTTAATGCTTTTTTTGGTGTTTGGGGTAATAGCTTCATAATTACTCAATCGTCCATTTAAAGGACTAATTTACAATATTTAATGGCTTTTCTTCTGTGATATGGGCAAGATAAATAAAAAACCCCCAATATTTATTTGGGGGTTAAAAGTAGTGTAGATATGATTTTCTCGTCTTTTGGACTAAATTATTTTTATTTTAGTTTGACCGCATCCGCCATGTCAGCCCCACCTTCTACGAATTTAAAGATTAAAGCATCGAAATCTTTAAAATCTTTCTTACCCTTTTTAATTAGCGCATCTCTAACAGAAGTATATTGCGGAGAGGAGAAAGCACCACCTGACTTTTTAGCTGTACCAATATAAGTGTTTTCGGAAACGGGTTTACAATCAACGAAAATATAAACACCTTGATATTGTTCCACTTTACCTTGTGCTTTGTTTTTTTGACCATCTTTAAATTTTATAATTTCCGCTTTATCAGTACCACCATTAATGAATGTCAGAATAATTCCATCTGCGGTGTAATTAGCAGCTCTTGCGTTCTTAATCAAATTATCTCTTACTACTTGATATTGTGGAGATTTCTTCACTTCGGCATCATTTGCATCTACCTTTACTTCGCCTAAGGATTCGTATTCAGCAGTTGGTTTGGAATCTACAAAGACATAAAAGCCTTTGATTTTATTAACTTCTGATAAATCTTTCTGACTGAAAGAATTGTAAGCCATAGCACATAGCCATAATGTTAATAGTGTAATTTTTTTCATGTGATTTTTTAGTGTTAATTAAAATTTATTAGACCGTGTTTATACACAGGCTAAAGTAGAAAATTAATTCATATACGACAAATTTGTCGTAATGTTTTCGTGAGCACTTTAGCACTTTTAATCGTGCAAAAAGCGTATAAGGCAGAAATAAAGCAGTTCGGAAAGAGAATTAAAAAAATCAGGAAGGCAAATAGTATTACCCAAACTGAACTTGCGGGTTTATGCGATGTTGATATTAGAACAATTCAACGTATCGAGAGCGGTGAATACGGTGTAGGACTTCATATCTTGTTTGCTCTTGCCGATGCATTAGAAATTGAAGCATCAGCTTTATTGAAGAACTGAAAGGACAATAATTATAAATTGCAGGTTATTTCCAAAAATTTCGATGTTGATTTCCAATCACTTACCTAATTGTTGGTAATTCGAGTGTTTTTTGAGTGTAACTTCAATAAAAAACCCTTGCTGTTTAGTAATAGCAAGGGTTTCGTGTAGCCCGTACGGGAATCGAACCCGTGTTTCATCCGTGAAAGGGACGTGTCCTAACCCCTAGACGAACGGGCCATTTTTTCTAAAAACCGCCTTTTAACAGTAGGCTTTTATTTAATGGAGTGCAAAAATACTAATTATTTTACAAAAACAAATATTTAATTAAAAAAAAACCACCAATAACGGTGGTTTTTTTAAGCTTTTTTAAATTATTAAAATGGCCCAATCGTTAAGTTACTCTGTACGCCATGTTTAGAGCGGAATTAAAGCCATGAGCCATTTTAAGTTTGCTTATACTAATTCATGATCTTTATAACCTTAAACTCGGTTCTTCTGTTTTTTTGATGCTCTTCCTCAGTACACTGCACATCATTTTTACAGTTATTAACCAATTTACTTTCGCCATAACCTTTCCATTTCATGCGTTTGGCATCAATTCCCTTACTTATAATATATTGCACCGCCGCTTTAGCACGTTTATCAGATAAAATCATATTATACTGGTCACCTGCTCTAGAATCTGTATGAGAACTTAGTTCAATTTGAATTTTAGGATTTTTTTCTAAAACTTGTACCAATCGATCTAATTCCATTGCAGCATCGGGTCGTATATCCCATTTATCCAGATCATAGTAAATGTTATCTAAAACTATTGGTTTTTCAATGATAATTTGATCTAAAACAAAATTAGCCACAAAATTCTCTGATAGTTTCCTTCCAACCATACAAAACAAATGAGGTTTGGTTACAGTAAAATACATTGGCTTCCAGCATCTAACTTCATATTCGCTGTTAACTTTTAACTTCATTTTGTAATTTCCGTTTTTATCAGTCAACAGCATTTGTCTGGTTTTTTCTGTTTGATTATAGATCTCTACAACTGCTGAATCGATTGAAATAGTTGATTTTCCTTTCTGACTGATATGTCCCGATAATATAAATGTTGGATCATTTTTTGTGATCTCAAAGATCTTATCTGTAAAATTATCTCTATTGGAAGAAATGTAGCCGGTTTTACCATCTTTATTTAAAGTATAGGCAAAATCATCTTTTGATGAATTTAAAGGGTAATTTAAATTCTCAACTTGCAACCATTTTTCACCATTAAAAGAAGTCATTAATACATCCATACCTCCCAAACTGCTATGTCCGTCTGATGAAAAATAAAATGTGCCGTCAGAATGCATATACGGAAACATTTCATTTCCGCTTGTATTAATTACGCTTCCCATATTTTGAGGCTTACTCCAATTTGTTCCATCAAAAACAGATTTGTAGATATCCGTACCACCCATTGATCCCGGCATATCCGAAATAAAATATAGGGTTTTACCGTCAGGAGATAAATTTGGGTGACCGCAAGAATACTCGGTACTGTTAAAAGGTAATTCTGTAATATTCGTCCAATTTTCGCCAACCAACTCACCTCTATATATTTTTAAATTATTTTCGCTTTTTGAACTTTTTGCAAGTTTATGCTTTTTTAAATAATTACTTCTTGTAAAAAAAACTACATTACCATCTTTAGTAAAACAAGCCGGACCCTCATGATAATCTCCATTAACATTACCTTTTAACATCATAGGACTCATCCATTTGCCACTATGATCTTTTGCCGAATAATAAATTCCTAAATAAGATCTGCCTGTCCAATCATAGGTATCAGAATTTTTAAAAACAATCTTATCTGCAGTAAAAATTATTCCATCTTTATACGGAACTTCTCCAAAAGCACTTGCTACTTCAGGAATGGAAGCTTCTTTTACTGTAAATAAACTTGTATCTTTTTTAAATGTGTTAACCGATTTGCAAGAGGCAAGTAACATTTCTGCAACAAAATCATCGGGTTCTTTTTTTAAATAGTTAGTAAACCAAACGGCTGCTTCATCGTATTTTTCCATATTCATTAATAGTTTTGCATAATAAAACATATTAATAGGCTCACTTTCCGGAAGTAACACAACTCTTGAGAACCATTTTTCGGCGTTTGGAATATCGTTAGTTAATCTATAAGAATTAGCCAATTTGATTTCAGCATCAGCTTTATTGTGCTTCTTTAAATATTTTTCGAAATTTAAAATGGCATTTGAATACGCAAACTTATTGTAGTTTTTAATACCACTTTTATAATACCTCTCAGAACATGAAGAAATAATAAAAACAATTAAAAAAGGGAGAATTAATTTTTTCATAAATGATTATTTTAGAAATAACGAGGACTTTTTATTTTCATAAGATCTTTACCAAAATCATAACCGATCATGATCTCATGTGTACCGGCCGAATATCGGCGTAAATTAGAAGTTGTAATATCATAAGCATAGCCTACTCTAAAGCGCGAATTGGTTTGGTACTCGATCATTGCAACCACGGCATCGTTAGAACGATATGATAAACCAAACCATAACATATCTTTATACATTAAATTAGCATTTATATCTGCTTGCAATGGTGCGCCCGGGAGATATTTTATTAATGTTGATGGCTTTAATTTAAATTGATCATTTAATTTAAACACGTAACCTCCATATAAATAATAGTGTCTGTTTAAAAACGATCCGGTATTCACATCAAAACTAAAGTCACGATTAGAATCGTAAGCAATTAAGGTTGGAACAGAAAGTCCTGCGTACCATTTTTCACAAAAATAATACGTGCCAAAACCAAACTTT
>JALHPG010000082.1 GCA_022842625.1 Bacteroidia bacterium
CATATGATTAAGGTTTAGATAAAAGAGTTTATACACTTCTTTTGCTTTCTCTAAAACCAATTTGGCTTCATCTGATAATTTATTTTTTGAGAGCCAATTAGTCACAAATCGGTTTTCATCTTTCAACATTTGAGCTTTAAAATCGGAATCCTTTACTTCCCACTGTTTTAATTCTTCAATTTTGAAGGGGAAGAAATTATTTTTAATTTGATAAGTTTTTCCTAAGTACAAGACGTTTTTTAAAGCGGAAGTCTGATTAGAATTAGAGAATAAACTCCATATTACGCAGTCACTAACAAACTCGTGATTTGGTTCAGTATGTGGCACTAAAAATTGGTTTCTATCATTCAACCAAGTAGGTTTTGGGATTTTTCTAACTGCATGAAGAGTCAGAGCCTTTTCAAAATTTTCTTTGATAACAGAGAACGCGCCGGCACTTACACTTGGGGATGATAAAATAGTAACATATTTTGCATTCTGAAAATCATTCCCTTTACTACAGATCGATGCAAGAAAGTCTGGCCGCGCTCTGTGTCTTGTGTCAGTGTTGCCGTCTTTTACTGTTATACCATTGCTCATCGCTGGTAATATATAATCGTTAGAATTTTGAGGCCTTTCAAACCAATTATTTAGAACATCTTTTTTTTCTATTAATTGCAAGTGTTTAACTCCAATAGTAGAACCATCACTATTTGCGATGTCAATTTCAACAGATTTCGCATCATTCTTTTTAGATAAATTCCAGACTAAAAATGATATTGGGAAGTCACCACTAATTCCGTGAAAACATTTCGAGTGAAATAAAAAGCCTTTTTCGTATTTGAAGTTAAAATGTTTATCTCTATATGCAATACTGTCTGGTGCGTTCAGATATTTTAAGGTAGAGAACATTCCCAAATATGATTTTTTCGGAAGTTCGTGAACTATACGAAACATAAATTGCGCAAATAATTCTCTTTTGGCGTGTCCGGCATCAGCGTTATCCATGGCGATCTCAACCTTTGTTTTACTAACACCTTTTTTTGAGCCACCATCCGATTTAGCATCTTGAGCAGTTGCAAAAGGTGGATTAATATACACGATCCAAGTAATATTTGGATCAGCTAATTCATCTCTCAATTTCTTCGGTAATTTCCAATTCGGCACGAAAGGCAAATTTCCTTTATTAAAAACATATTCTACATCATCGTTAAGGTAATCATATTGAAAACAGGTTGCGTTTGGAAATACTATTTTTAAATGATCTGCCTCGCCGCCGTGAAGTGTTGACATATACAAATATTTGTATGCTTCCGCTGGTAAATGATATTCGAGATTGCCAGTTCCGGCAGCCATGTCCCAAATTCGATACTTACCCGATTTAAACCAATTTTTTCCTAGAACTTGGTTAAAATAGTGAACTGCTTTTTGTCCAAAATGCAAAGGTGTATAAAATTCCCCTTCAAATCTTCGTTGGCTTTCGTCAGTTAAACGGTCAAGTTTAGCGTGAATACCATTGATTGTTTCAGCATTTGAAACATAATCATAGACACTCCAAAAATAATCGTAGTCCTTCATCAGGACCTTTTGTGTTTTAGAATTTTTATCTTCAAAAGTGAAAACAACTCTACTATTGTCTTTGTCGATAATTATTTTATCTCTTTGAATGTTTGCAAGGAAATAAAATGAAGGTTTATATCCGTTTACAATGTAGGGGCCAATAACACTTTTCCAATGCCCAAAGACAGCCTCGAAATTTTCTTCATTAATGATTTTCTTATCACCAAAATCTAAAATTAATTGTGGATTTAGTGCATTGTCAAGATTTTTCTTGAAAGCATCATGCTCTTGTTTTTTTGTAATCGCATAAACGTGAAGAAGACTTGTTTCCGGTTCTTTTACTAAATGGTCAATAAGTTTTGGGTCAGGTTTGCTTGCAGGTCTTTCCCAGTCATATGCATCATTGGTGTAGTAGGTTGTCCACTTTCTTGTTTCAGTTATTGTTGCTTCGTTCTTATCTGCAAGGCAAATGAAAAATGGAATTGCTTTTTCAACATCAATATATTTCAGCCGTCTTATATAATAAAGTGACTGGGCAAGAATTGTTGCAAGTGCTTTTATATTATGAAAATTCTTATCAGCTTTAAATTCAAATAGAACTTGTGGCGTGTATAAGTCGTTACGATTGGATGTGTTGTATTTGATCTTAAAATAAGAAGCATAAATGCCTCTTACTTCATCTTCTTGTGTCGATTTATCCAGCTGTATTTTTAGATCTTCAAATGTCATTTTCTTTCTTTCTATTCATTATACTAAATTACTTTTATTTTCGCTTAAGTCTATTTCAAGTATTTTTTCTACTTCGTCACAAAACCATTCCCACCTGCTGTTAATAGCTGCAATATTCCATTCCTTGTTAAAGTTTTGAGATTTATAGTCATTAACTATGTTCTGAGTAATAGTAAAAGATGTTATTTTATCATCACTTGCTTTGTGATGACCTCTCGCATCATATGCAGCCATTTTTTTTACAAATCCATTATTGCTTGCTGCAATATTTTTCGAGCCACTTAATAAAGTTAAATTTCCTCCGCTATTTATCCAATCGTCGATACCCTCAATTTCTTCACAATGACGCCAATCTTTGTTTTTAGTATACGCTTGTGGTATAATATGTTCTATATGAATGTTCTTATCCCACATGGGAAGAAACTTTGGGCTTTCCTGTTGGTTATATTCAATTAAAAACAGTAAAGGTTTGCACCAAGCTTCATAATAAATATCATAGTTCAAGTTTTCTGTTGCCCTATGAATTGTATTATTTGTAGCCTCGGATAAAGAGTTTTCAAGCTCTCTTCTTATAAACGATATTGTTTGATTTTCTTTAAGCCACTTAATAATATTAAAAGATGTTTGCTTAATTTTAGTTAATGTGTTACCAGCGATCCAATTGATATAATAATATCTTCTAAAAACAATTAAAAAAGCTTCGTAATCTTTATATCCGGTGTGGAGAGCTGTAAGCACAATGCTACGCCAGTACATCCGCCATTTTATATACCAAAAACTGAACATAATAGGATCTTCACGATTGTAAATATCTTCTTTATAACGAGTAACAAATTTTTTAAAGTCGGCAATTACAGCATTTGAATCCCTATTTTCAAATAAGGTTACTAACTCATCATATAGTGCTCTTTTAGGGTTATCTCCTAATAAATAGTACTCATAAATAACAAATAATTCATTCATGCTTTCTTCAGTGTCTATTGCAATTGTTTCACAATATTTCCAATCATCCATGAATTGATCTTCTTTTTGTTTTTTAAGCTCTATATCTTTTTCGTATTTCTTATGAATTTCACCAATTAAATAACTTTTAATTAAGTCCGAGTTCGATAGATCTAATCCCCTATCGTTTAATACTTGAAATAGTTTTATTGCAAAACTTACCGATTGGCAATCTATCCTAATTATTTTTACGCTATTAAATAAATAGTTTATGAATTTGCCCGCTTCAACTTCGCCAAGCTCCTCTAACTTTTCTGTAAAAAAACTAGCGGTATTCATAAACTTGAATTTAGGGTCTTCTTCTCTTTTAAGTTCTTTTTTTAAAGGTCTTGAATTTAAAATTGACCGTCCATCTTGTAGCACTATATTTTGAAATTCACTTTCATGATTTGAATGTGTCTTTAACCGCAGTCTTTCAAACCTGTCATTGAATTTTATGGAAGTTTTTATTGTATTTGCATCAATAGCAAAAGGATCAGTGTCAAGTATGTCGGAATTAATATTTGGATACAGGTCTCTGTATACACATAATAGTATCAAAAGGGTCGTTAATCTTTGCTGTCCATCAACAACGTCAATATAATTCGAGGCACTTTCAGGCTTTGCGGTAATTATTGAACCTAAAAAGTAGTTTGGTTCATTTTCTCTCGCTTCTTTTAAATCATCCCAAAGCTTTTCTAACTGTTCATCGCCCCACGAGTAAGGTCTTTGGTACCTTGGAATTTGATATAAAGCATCTGCGTTGCCAAATAATTGCTTTAGAGTTAAACTAAGGGGTTTAAAGATGTCTTCCATAATATGCCAGTTTTTTATACAACTCTAAAATAAAGCAAAATAAATGAGACTTTATATAGGTAAAATTACCTATTTTAATCAATTTTGGGCGAAGATTACTCAACCTAATTGGTAGTCTCATCGAGCAAAATTTTTTTTTGGAGTTCGCAAAGCAAATCCTTCTTTGATTGTTATTGACAAAATTTTCATTATCGCATATATAAAAATTGAGAGATTCTTTTAAGTATTAAGAAATAAACTTATTATACTCAGCCTCAAAATAATTAATAATATTAGCGGGAACTTTTGTTTTAGACTCTGGTATTAAATTGATTACATGATGAGTTGCAGTAACTAATAATGTTCTAGCAATATCAATAGCCCAGGTTATATAAACTACTTCAGTTTCATTTCTTTCTCCTCTTCCTCTTTCATTTGTGCTAGTAAAATATCCTAAGGGCGCAGAATGTGTTTGGTTTGAATAGAATCGATAGAAAGCTTTAAACGGAATTTTTTTAAGTTGTAATTCATTAAGTATATCAGTATGCTTTTTTGTAATTGATGAATTCCCATTGAGAATATCATCTTGCTTTCTTTTATTGGTTATCTTTTCAAAAAAAGGATGTTCTTTTAAGTCAGCTTTTCGTTTCGGAAGACCTTCGATAAATCCCAATTTATCTAATACATCTGCCGGAGTATTTAAATCTTTATAATACTTATACAATTCGCAATCCTTATGGTAATATAAAAGCTTTATACGGAAAGCTTCCTCCTGCTGATCTATCTGTTCAACGCCAAGATAATGAAACACCGCATAGTTTTCCATCGAACACCGCACAAGGCTGGCAATTGAAAAAAAATCCCAAATTTCACCTTCTAACGATAATCTACTAAATGGACAAAGTCTTATTACACTAAGTGAGGTGAGCAATAACCTTGAATATAGTGTATGAGCATAATGTATTTTCTCTGTTGTAGGAATATCACCGATTAAGTTTGAAACAATTAAAGAATGTTCAATTGTTTGGTCAAAAATTGCTAGATCTTTTTTATATTCTTCAAACCATTTCATTCTAATTTTTTATGTACTTAATTTATTCATTTCAAAAATATTATTTCTTTATTTATACAAAAGAATCGGTGTACTCTAATATAATTTCACCAATTGATTTTACGTTAGTGTATTCCTCAAATAAATCTAGTTCTTTGAGCCTGAAAATAACCGCTGTTGGTGTAACATTATAATATCTTGAAAGTTTTCTTACTATTTTATTGGTGTTATCATTATTTACATCATGGTTCGTTAAGTATAATTTCCCTCGGCTCATTCCTAATTCGTCCTGATAAAACCACAATTTTGCTTTTAAGGCGAACCACGGTAAAACAAGACTTTCAGCGAAATAATTTGCTTGCCATTCAATCCAATGCTTTATATGTGAAAAATCGCAATTTTCAGGGTTAAATTGTACATATTTAAAAGTTTTAAAACTTAGTATTGGATCAGGAAAGTCGTCATAGTCCTTCTGGTCAATTACTAAGCCTTGGTGTAAAATAAAATGACCTAACTCATGAGACAAAACAAATAAGTGGGCTTGAGTATTAATAATAGCCAAATTAATCGATATTTTTTTATTATAAAGATCGGAATGCCCCAAGTATTCAGAACTACGAGGCATTGTAAGCAGTTCAATTCCTAATGATTTAATATAATTTTCTATGACTGATAGAAATAATGGACTACCATCTTTAAAAACATTTGGATTTATTTTTTTTAAAATAATTTCAGTTTGAACATCTATTTCTTGTTTAGTCAGGCACTCTAGGTTATGGCTTAACTCTAATATTTTTGGGACAGTAGCATCTTTAAATGCAGTTTCCAAAGCCTTATCTATATTCTTGCAAAGTAACTCAGCCCCTTTAAGATCATGAATTTTGCTTAAATAATTTAGTTCTAATTCTCCAGGGCTTCCACTTTTTTTATGTAGGATAATTTGGTGGTCAGTACCTTCTTCAGCTCTAATCAGCATCATTCGTTTGGATTCAGCGTAATTAAACGCTCCTTGCTGAAACGCATTATTTGCAATAAACACGGGTTTTGCGCAACCCTCAGCAACTTGGAGGACTTTGTTATAAAACTCTTCAATATCATTTACAGGTATAGGTTTGGTGTAGTCCTTACATTCGATTAAATAAACTAACACAAACCTTTTTGAGTTCGGAGGCCAAACCTCGATAGATAAATCAAATGTAATATTGCCTTTTCGGTCATCCGAATAATAAGAAGGCTTTTCAAATATTTTAATGTAGTCTTTAATTCCTAAGCTTCCCTCATCCAATGCCCGCTTAATTATTTCAAGACTGCGTTTTTCAAACAGGTTGCCTTTTTCAACCGTGCTGATATTATCTTTTTGAATGTCCCTTTTCATATTTAACTAATTTCTTTCCTAGATATTATAACTAGAATCGCAATTACTGGATGCTAATAAGTTTTTGTTGAACTGCAAAAGTAATTAATGAGGCTATACTACTGGAGTGCGTTTTGTCCATTATTTTACTTCGGTGATAATCTATTGTTTTTTTGCTAAGATTTAAAAGCTTTGCAATTTCTTCACTTGTTTTATTTTGACATATATATCTGATAATAGTCTTTTCCTTTTCTGTTAACTCGTTTTCATTTATTTCTGTTGAGTTCATTCCGTCTTTGGATTCAGAAAGTTCTTTTGCCATTATCATTGATACATGGCTGTCGAAATAAGCACCCACCTCATGAACCTTGTATATTGCATCTACCACTTTTTCTATTTTATAATTTTTAGGAAGAAAAGCATTAACGCCTTTCTTTACATATTCTATTATAAATCTGTCTTCAAAAAACGCACTTAATACCATTATCTTAATTTTAGGATACCGCTGTTTGATTTTTTCAAGCGCTTCTTTGCCTGACATAACAGGCATTTCAAGGTCAAGTAGTATTATGTGAGGTTTTACTATCTTTAGTTTATCAAGCAATTGTTGACCGTTGCTAACGTCGAATAAGACCTTTATACCTTCCTGATCTTTTAAAAGTGAAACCAAACCTTCCCTCACTAGATCGTGATCTTCGGCTATGGCAATATGAATTTGTTCGCTCATTTCAAAGGTATTTTAAGACTAACACAGGATGTATCATCCTCAGTAGTATAATTAATATCTGCATTTAAAATTATTGCCCTAGATTTTAAAGATTTTAAGCCTAGTCCTGTATTACTATTTTCTGCCTCTACAATCTTCTCGTTCGTAATACCCTTGCCATCGTGTATAAAATCAATCATCAAGCTGCTGTCAGGATTATCCATAGTAACTTTTAGATATCCATAGAAAGCGTGCTTACTTAGATTATTAAGTATTTCACTACACATTCTAAAAATATTCAACTGCTCTGCCATAGTAAAAGGTAATTGTTCCTCAAATGTACTAATGTTTTCAAAATAACTTTTTTTACCGTTAACACCGTTCAGTCTGGCAACATGGTCGGACAAAGCTTTAATTAACCCGAAAGCCATTAAGGAACGGGGAATTAAATCATGAGATAGACCTCGAACAGTTTCAATTGTTTCTTCTATATAAGTAATTTCTTTTCTCAATTTTAAAGGATCAAAACGATCATTTTCAAAATCCTTTAAACATCTTTCCAAGTTTCTCTCAACCGAGCTTAGGGCTGGCACAATTCCATCGTGAAGCTCCTTAGCCACTTTTTCCCGTTCTCTTTCTTCTGCTTCCTTTGAAGCCTTAAAGATTTCAGTTGTTTTATCCCTTTCGATAGATGCGATCTTCGCCTCCTTTTCAAGCATTTTTTTTCTATGAACAACGAAAAATATTAAAATGCCTAATGCTAGGCATATCATAAGTAGCATCGCTGCTATAATAAATATTATGATTTCAGTTTTATTTTCCATACGCCAAGGCCAAAAAGAATATTATAAGCAATACTAGTGATTAAATGAGGTGCATATACAATTGCGTACAGCGACATCTCAAGCTGCCCTATAAATTTATTAAATAAAAAAGAAATAAATGCCATGCTAAAATAAATTAGAATTGCGGAATTAATCCAAGCGAAATAAAACTGATTAAGTTTTGAAATGTTTTTTTCCGTCATTAACTTATAAAAATACGCCCATGCCAGTAAAATAAAAAAGCAGGACTCGTAGGTGCTGACAAGATTATCAGAGCCGTTAATTCCTTTCATAAAACCGAAAATTATTAACGCAATTAATACAAAAATAAAATAGAATATTTTTATTAAGAGTTTACTTTTATTACTATCAAATCTATTTAAAAAAATGTAGGTTATTAGCGTACATTCAAACATTGTAAATAAATTCTGTACTATGTAATTGGTGATTTGATTTTGCTGTAAAATCAGACTAACAATTTCCGCCAAGAACGAAATTATAATATATAGAAATAAGGCCCTCAACTCTTTGTTAAGGGCGCTAAATTTAATAACACAGCAACTTAAAGGTATAACTACGCTAAATATAGAAATGTAGACTAATACGTTAAACACAATTAGTTTTTAGCCATTAAGTGGGTTTCCGCCTCCGCAATTTGGTGGACACTGAATAGATCTCTCCGCAAGAAGTCCATTGTACAAGTCATTCTCCTCGGCAGTAACACCTGTTATAATAAGTTGTTTAACTCCCGCAGTATCTAGAGCGTAGTAGATTCTTATACCTACACAGCTGGTTTGCGCAAGAATTGCTGCGATCGCATCCTTGCCAAAAAAATGACCTTGTACTGCGCTTGGATTTGATTTTCTGTAATTCTTTGTCCACGCTGCTGCGTCAGCGAGCGAGATGTTGTGATTTTCTTGTCCTGTAAATGCCATAAGATTTAAGTTTATTTGGTTTTTCTCAAATGTAAACTACATAAAATAATTAATACTAAAAAATATACATAAAAACGGATATTTTTCCTCTCTTTAAACGCTACAATCCCCATTTAGTGGCGCTACAAATTTCTAAAAAATCAGTATCAGGAATTTGCCAAATTAGTATTAATACTGTTATTGTATTAGTACTAGTACTAAATAATGTTTTGTCGGTAAGCTAATTGAAATTTAAACAGCTTCATAGCGGAATTTAAATTTGAAATTATTTTCCCAATTCGTTTCAGGAAGTATCTCTGCCGACCGCCATACGAGGTTAGCCTTAATAAGTTTAAGACGCTCAGCAAGTGCATCATCAGTTTTCACCGCTTGGTTGTCAATAACACCCTTTACTTGAACTACAAGGTCATTACCATTATGAATAAGGTCTATGGCTATTTTCTTGTCACCACAAAGGCACAAATATTCGGCAGTCTCAAAGCACACTTTATAAATTCCTAGTTCAGTAATAACATCAACCTTTTGTCTAACTTCATCAATTTGATAATTAAGTGTTACTGTTGAGTTATGTTTATCGCTGCAATAAGAAACGATATCTTGAAGTCCGGATTTTAATCCTGAGAGTTTTATCATTGGGTTAAATGTTTGTGTAAGTATCGGCTTGATGTTTTCCAAATAAACATCAACGATTTTTTTTATTTCATTTATATGTTCAGACTTTATTACACCCTCTTGAGAAGATTTTCGCATGTTGTAAAGTACAAAATTGATTAACAAAAGTTCTCCTTTTTGTGAATGTAATTCTGTTTGTATCTCTTTTCTTTCACGCTGTTCTTGATCAAGCAAATAGCGCAGAAGCTCCGTATTCTCTTCAGTTTTATCCATTGGATTTTTCATGTGCTATTCTATTGAGTTATTTAATGAATTTTTACTTAAAAAGTTAAGACCCTCACGTGCACAATAAGCGCTAAACTCCGACCCGTTGGCTGTTCCAGTTTTATCATATAATCTATTCCTGTATTGTTCCACCGTTTTTTCAGCCACACCTAAAACATCTGCTATTTGCCTACTTTTTTTTCCAGCCAATAATAGTGGAATAACCTGTACTTCTCTTTCTGTGAAGAGTGATTTTATTTTTTGTGGTACGTTTGAATAATCCACTAGGTAGTGAGTTCTTTTAATGGTATCTGCAATAATCTTTACATCTGTATTCTTTTTTAAATATGAACTCGCACCTTTGCTCTTGAAATCATTTTGCAAGCTACCTTCACTAAATGAACTCAGAATAATTACTTTCATTTCAGGATACTTGCCCTTGACCTTCGCTAAAGTTACGTTACCATCCATTTTCGGCATATCCAGATCGAGGAGTATCAGATCAGGTCTTAGCATTTCCACTTCTAGGAGATGTAAAAGTTCATGACCATTTTCCGCTTGGCCGATCGCATAAATATTTTCTTCCTTTAAAATAGATACTAAGCCCTGCCTGTAAGATTGATGATCGTCAGTAATTATAATTCTGATTCTTTCCGTCATAGTTTATTAGTATTTGAATTATCCGAAAATTAAACAAATATAGTGAGCCTTTATTATTTGATTAGTACTTATACTAATATTTTAAATGTTAAAAACGGGTAGTGTACAGGGTTTCCCCTGTAAAAATCGTTTTGGTTATAGGGAATACCCTTTGGCTAGTTAAACCTGACCTTGTACTTTAGTCACAGATTGATAAAAGGAATATTTTGCAAAACAGCAGGTAACTAAATAAATTATAGAATTTGAAATCTTAAACTATTTTATACTTCTTACAAATACAAATTTTATCAAACCAATTAAAAAAAACTTTTAACAAGAAAATGAATCTAAGTTTATGTCCTCAACAAAATACAATCTCCAAATAAACAGTTCTAAATTATTAACCTATTTAAAACTTTATTATTATGGATGAAATACAATAGATGGATAAATTATTATCAAGGTGTTCCTAGAAAAAAATAAAGTTCTAAAAAACTAATTAAAAAAATATAACTATGAAACAAAAAACATTAAATAATAAAGTCTTTCTTCTATTAATAGCCTTGCTTGGCTTTAATTGCTTGAAAGCGCAATTACCTGGCGCAACATCTTCTAATCCTATTGTATTGGGATCAGGTAACATTTCAATACCATCTACAACTGTTAATACTACAGAGAGGTGGTATGAATGGAATAATACGAATATTGATATATCTTTTAAAGTAAAACAACTTCAGAAAGCCCAAAGTAACACCTTAAGCTTCATCGAAGTTTATTTAAACAATAGTGGATCAATGAGTTTAGAGGGCAGAGATACAATCAGACCAGACAGCACGATGAGAGTTTTTGTACGTAATTTTCCTACTAGTTCAAATGTACTAATAAGATTAGTTACTGTTTCGAGTATTTGCGGAAGCTGCACAGCCACTTTACCTGTTGTTTCATTAGAAATAAACAATACTGCTGCCGTATGCGCCGGATATACGCAACCATCATGTGAACTTGTAGTAGATGGTAGTTTTGAATCGTTTAGTGTGCCATGTGCAAATTTGCAATGGAATCAATTTCCAACATCAACTCAGCCAAACGGCAATTTTTATGCATGTTATTGGCAACTACCTATTGGCACTCAAATATCTTCAGGAAATATAGGAACGCCGGATTATTATAATAGTTGCGCCACCTATAATAGCGGTGCAAATACAACTTTTAATGCGCATACAAACTCTAATACAGTGCCAACAGGGAATGCTTATGCGGGACTTTTTGCCTATCTTCAAGCGCCCTCTAACAACTTATACCGAGAATATATAACACAGCAATTATCTCAACCCCTAATTCCCGGAGTATCATACACTATTAAGATGCAAATTCAAGTAAGCCCAAATTATTGCATGGGCTTGAAAGAAATGCAAGCAGGGTTTAGTTTTTCGCAACCAACTCAAATAGGAACTGGAGCAATATTAACTTTACCTTTTGTAGTAAATATGAGTAATGTCATTATAGCTAATCAAGGTGTTTGGCAACAACTATCCGCAACGTTTGTTGCACCGGCAGGTGGTAATTACAATTGGCTAACGTTAGGAAATTTTGTTCCAAGCGGGTCATTAACACAATCTACTTGTACACCTTTTACGCCAAATTTACAACCAGGAACATACTTTTATATTGATGACGTTTCTATTAAACCAGTGGCGGCTCAAACCCTTTCTATTGCAGCCACCAGTACTGCTGTTTGTATTGGACAGCCCGTTACTTTAACAGCGTCAGGAGGCAATAATTATAATTGGCAACCAGGCAATATTACAGGAAATCCCGTAGTTTTTTATCCATCAGTTAATACTATATATACTTTAACAGGGACAGATATTTACGGATGTGTTGCAAATTCAAGCACAATAAGCATTGCTGCAACACAATGTTGCCTTCCAAGTGCTATAAATCTTTCAAATGTTAACGTCGTTGCTCCCGGTGGAAGCCCAGTAGTTTGGAATACCTTAACAAATGGTAATACTTATAGTGGCAATGTAGCATTACCAATTGCCGGATATATTATTCAAGGTAACTACAATGTTGTTGGTGGATTAACAATAAGTACACCTGTAATTTTTCAAAATACGGAAATGACTTACGCAGACGCAATATCAGTTAAACAAAATGCAACTACAACCATCGACAAAAGTTACTGGCACGGTTGCGATAAAAACTGGCAAGGTATAATATCTACAAGATCTTTAACGGTAAAAAATTCTGTTATTGAAGATGCCGCAGGAGCCATTCAAATTAACGCAACATCGGCAACGCATCAGGGTTTAAATGTTGATAATACCATTTTTAATAAAAATGTTTACGGTATGATTATTACTGGACCAAAATTAACATCCTATAAATTAACAGGCTCAATTTTCACATCTAGAGATATACCTGTAGCTAATTATGTTTATACAACAGGTCAGCGTTGGACTAGCCTTGCTAATTTTAGCAGCACTTCCTTAAATAATTATAATCCCGGTTATTTAAAAGGTTCTACCGTTTTAAGTTTACCTAATACTGCCAGAGGCCAAGTGGGTATTTATTTTGGTGCAGCATCATTGCTAATCACGGGCGGCAATCCATCAGGAAACATTACTATTGGTGATGCTTCTACAACGCCAGCATTAAACACAAGTTATACAAACGTATTTGATTATTTAAGAATTGGTGAGTACAATAGCAATTCAAGATTAATTTCATACAATAATAATTTTCAGTGGATCAGCTCAATTCCGGCTGCGGATTTATATGGCTCTTCAACTGCTTGTGTTTATAATAATTCTACACCAAGAGCCGTTATCGGTTCAAATTCTACAGGTACAGGATTAAATATTTATACAAACAATTTTTTTAGCTCAACAAATGGTGTTTACGCAGCTAACAATGGTACATTAAATGTTTACAACAACCAATTTACAAGTATTACCCAATACGGTGTACAGGTAGAAAACTGGAATTGTACAAACACTCAAACCGTTCAAATTATTAATAACAGGTTTGCAACCTGCTTATATGATTTATATGCATTTAATAATAATACTATTAAATTAAATTTCGCGAATAGCATTTCTACTTATCCATTTGTAACTGTTAGAGCAAGAGTAACTTACCATGCTTACATTAGCGAGATTAATAAACCAAGCACCGCTAAATATTATGTTGGTTATAGTAACACAACGGGTAAAGTAAATGGCGTGTATTGTATAAATACGTATTCGCCTGCGGTTGTAAATAATACCATTACTATAAGAACACCCGTTGGAGCAGGTTTTAATGGTAATATTTGGTTAGATAATACAGACCAAGGCGATATTAAGTTTAATTTATTAAATGTAAGCCCAAGTAATAGCCAAAGCTACAGTACCTTTGGTATTTTTACCAATACTGGTACTAATAATTTGTTTTGTGAAAATAATGTTAAAGGCGCTGGCTCGGCAATGAAATTTCAAGGCCCAAGCCCAAGCCTTATTCACAGAAACAACTTAAACTCTAATCCATCTGATCCATGTTTATTTGGGATCTTTTTAGATAATAATGGTTCTGTAGGACCAATTAAATATAACACAAGTTGCGCCGAAAATATTTTTGGTGACTACAATTATGGCGGCGGCGGCGCTGATACTTATGTACAAAACTCCACAGGTTCTAATATAGATTACCCGGGGCTTCCGAATGCTGCTAATCAATATTTTCCATTAGTTAACACACAAATAGGTGGATTTTTATTTAACCCGGTTTCAAACAGTTCAACTGGTGTAGCACAATGTATAACCCAACCAATGGGTCCTATGATGGTGCAACAAAGCATCTCGGCAAGTTCTTCGCCAACATTAAGCGCTGGTGTGCCTGTAATTATGAATGGTGCTTTAAACTTTAGCGCAAATAATTTGGTAAATAAAACCATTGCCAATAAAAGTACGTTTGAGTTGGCGCGTAAATTAGCCATAAATACCACCGCTATTGTAGGCGGTTCTGCGTTTATGAATACCAATGCTAACAATGCTATTGGTAGCTTTTATAAAATGGATAGTTTGGTGGGGCGTTATGCTGTAACAAATAATACAGCTACATTAAATCAGGCAAAAAACTTAAATACTGCTTTAGTGGCTGTTGGTGTAATTGAAACAAATCAAAAAACCTTTAATACAGTTTATCATCTGTTTATGAAAGATGAAAGTTTGATAACAACGGCACACATTAACAGCTTAAAGAGTTTAGCAGCTTTATGCCCATTTACTGAAGGTACAAGTGTTTATCAGGCTAGGGCTTTGATAAAGCACTATGATACGACTGAGTTTTTTAACCCTTGCGAAAACAACCCAGTTATAGTTAACAATGGTAACAGGTTTATGAACAGCAATACAGAACTGAATCAAAGTAAGGATGCATTATCTACTCTAATTTACCCTAACCCTGCCGGTAATGAAATTACGGTATCTACCAACGTAGATGGCGCAAAATTGTTTATCTTTAACCTCGTGGGGCAAATGGTATTAGAAAGTGATTTAAACACTTTAACAAAAATAGATGTTAGCCATTTAACAACGGGCTCTTACATTTATAAAATTATTAAAGATGGCAAAATCATTAAAGTAGATAAATTAGTTATCAGTAAATAATGAATAAAGTACTAAATAGTATTTTTTTAATTTCAAAAGCAAAAAGGGCTTCTGCCCTTTTTGCTTTTATTTTTTTAAATTTATTTTCTAATGCGCAAATAAATTTAATATCAAACCCAAGCTTCGAGTTAAATACAGGCATCCCGCAAAATGTTTATGAAATTTCTAAATGTCAAAGCTGGTATTCGGCGTTTCAGTCACCGGATTATTTTTCCACTTTGTCGCCGCCAACAACAACTTTAGGAAACTGTGCGGTTAGTATCCCGGTAAATTGGGCAGGAAGCCAAAAAGCGAAAACCGGAAATTTTTATGCAGGAATAGCTATTCTCATCCCGCCTCCCCAAGCTGGTTACCCCAATTTTTCAATAGCTTTTGAGTTGCTGGGCAATAAATTAAATCAACCTTTATTAAAAGATCATATATATGACTTTAAACTTCACTATTCGTTAGCTGATGGTTCGGCACTCATAAATAACCAATTATCCGCATATTTTAGCCAAACACAATATACTGCAAATGCTAATACTTTCATAATGTCAAATCAAAGTTGGTATGATACAAACATAAATAATATAAACCCACAAATAAATAGTGATACAACAATATTTTTAAACTCGGACACTGTAAATTGGAATAAATTCGAAGGATGTTTTATCGCTAGTGGAGGAGAAGAATATTTGACCATTGGAAACTTCAGGGATAATAAATTTAATAACCATATTTCTTTAAATTCAGTTTTTTCACCGACCTGTGGATTTCAACAAACGACTTCCGAAGGTTATTTATATATAGATGATGTTTCTTTATACGACGTCGGCTATTATAGCGGCAAAGCCCAATGTAAAAATGATACAGTCATTTGTTTTAACTCAAGCATTGCTATCAGTAATAACATAAAAGATAGCTCTTCTATTGTTTGGCAAGCCCACCCAAGTTTAAGTTGCACTAGTTGCCCTAACCCAATAGCTACGCCAACTGTTACAACAAAATACTATATTACAAAAACCTTATGTAGTTTTATTACAAAAGATAGTATTACGGTTACAGTTATTACAC
>JALHPG010000083.1 GCA_022842625.1 Bacteroidia bacterium
AGCTTAAAAGCCTCCTTGGGCAAGATTAATTGCATTTTTTTAACGCTAAAGTAATTTAAGTATAACTTGAGCCCTAAAGGCTTTCTTATCGTTTGCGTAGGAGCATTAAACCGTCTCTTACGGGCAGCAACAGGTTTTCAACGCGCTCATCGGCATGCACCATGGCATTAAAGTCGTGGATGACTTGGGTGTCTGCATCCTTTTTTTCGTTGAGCACCTTTCCGCTCCAAAGTACGTTATCGGCAATGATCAAGCCGCCGGCCTTAACTTTATCTATTACCAGGTTGTAATACAAGCTGTAATTTTTTTTATCGGCATCAATAAAAACCAGGTCAAAGTTGTGTTGTAATGTTGGTATTACCGTACCGGCTTGCCCCGTAATGAGCTCTATTTTATTTTTGTAAGCCGATCTATCAATAAATTGTTGTGCAAAAAGATTGGTTTCTTCGTTGGGATCTATGGTAATTAATTTTCCGTTCTCGCTTAAGCCTTCGGCCAAACACAAGGCAGAATATCCTGTGTAGGTGCCAATTTCTAAAATACATTCGGGGCGCTGAAGCTTTGATAATAAACTCAACAAACGTCCTTGTATATGGCCACTTAACATGCGTGGCTGATTAATTTTTAAATGCGTTTGGCGATTTAAGTCCTTTAAAAGCTCAGGTTCTTTTTCGGTAAAATTCTCGCAATAGGCTGCTAATTGTTCATCTATGAATTCCATAATTAAAATAGTCGTTAGTCGTTAGTCTTTAGTCGTTAGTCCAGTCGGTAGTCGTTAGTCAACAGTCGGTAGTCATTAGTCGGTAGTCATTAGTCAACAGTCGGTAGTCGTTAGTCATGAGTCGTTAGTCATTAGTCAACAGTCGTTAGTCATGAGTCCCTTTAGGTTAGTCTCTTGCTAATTATTTTGCTCACATTGCCAAACACTTGTCCGGGAGAGAATTTGCGCCAGTTAAAATCGTCTAATTCGCCACCGTAAATAAAATAATAATCGATGTGTGCTTTTTTAAATTCTTTTAAAATATGTTCTCTAAAATTGATCGCTACTATCCAGCCATCCTCTTCATTGTCTTCAAACCACTCTTCGTAATAACTGTCATCACTATAATGAAAATTCAAAACGTTCTCGCCAATTAAAATGTATTTGTTTATGCCGTGGTGGTTCAACTCGTCAATAATATCGCGCTTAAGCAGCATAATGTCGTTATTAATGGCATCGTTCCATTCGCCTATCAATTCAATAATGGCGTATTTTTCCTGGTAGTCGGCAAACAAAATTTTTATGTAAAGCGTGTCGCTGCCAATATCATCCCACTGTGGGTGAATGTAAAAATTGTAAATGGTGTTGGTGTATTCTGTCTCGCTGTATTCGCGGCCATAAAAGGGCGATTGCGGGTCTTCTGAAGCAATGTACAAATGCCTCCAATTAAAATATGGCTCTAGTGTATGCAAAGTGTAAAGTTAATAATTCAATTAAAATTAAACAGCTTAGTTATTTAAAATTGCATAAAACTATTGCTTTGGCCGGCCGGCCTAAATGTGCTGTTAGAAAGGTGTTCGGGGATTTTGATCAGCCAAAGGCTTAGCTTACAGGGCTATATTTCAAAATTAGTTAAAATATATACTTATTAAGAGGATAAAGTCGATATCTTTAGCGTGCAAATGCGCCAAAGTCGTATGATTTTATAATTTTGTGGTAATTCTATTTTGACTAAGGATAAAATAATAATCGATTCAAATTTAAGTTCATTTTTTTCGTTTAAAGAAGTGCTTAAATATAAAAACTTGCTGGGTAATTTAGCCAAGCGAGATTTTCTTGTACGCTATAAACAAGCATTTGCAGGAATTGTATGGGCACTTGTTAAGCCTTTAATGAGTATTTTGGTTTTTGGTTATATCTCAAGTAAAATAAGCGATACCGGTAACACTGCTACCAATTTTTTATACGTTGCATCTGCCATGCTCTTGTGGCAACTGTTCTCAAATGTGTTTAACGATGTTAGTAATTCCATTATTGGAAATTCTAATTTATTTTCTAAAGTATATTTTCCTAAAATAGTTATTCCCTTAAGTACCATTTTGGTTTGTTTGGTAGACTTTTTTATTTCATTAATTATATTGGTAGTGTTGTTTATTATTTCGGGCCAGGCCGTTAACTGGCATTTAATTTTAGCTCCATTATTTATCTTACTCACCGTTGTTAATGGCTTTGGTATTGGTTTGTGTTTTGCCACCATTAATGTAAAGTACCGCGATGTAAAGTTTATTGTGCCTGTTATCCTTCAATTTGGTTTATATGTTACGCCTGTAATTTTTTCAACCAAATATTATACAGATAGGTTGCCGGATTGGTTACATTGGTTGTTTTGTTTAAACCCAATGGTTGGTGCAATTGACGGCTTTAAGTACGCACTGTTTGGTGGTGATGCAATTTTTAATGTAAATTATTTTATAGCCTCTATTGCTATGTCTTTTTTATTCCTTTTTATTGGCATAAAGTATTTTTATAAGTTCGAACGCAATTTTGTAGATTATATTTAGTGAGTAACGAGCCCATCATAAAAGTAGAAGGATTAAGTAAAATGTATTTGCTTAATAAAAGCGGTATTCCTAAAAGCGATACCTTGTATGGAAATATTCGTAACAGTTTACAGAATTTTAAAAACATTGCCAAGAAGCAAGAAACCTCAGATTTTTGGGCTTTACAAAATGTTACCTTTGATATTAATCAAGGCGATAGGGTTGGGATCATTGGCAGAAACGGAGCCGGAAAATCAACCTTACTAAAAATATTATCGCGTATTACTCCGCCTACAAAAGGCAGAGTAGAAATTTCAGGACGATTAGCCTCTTTACTGGAAGTAGGAACAGGCTTTCATGGCGATCTATCAGGACGAGAGAATATTTATTTAAATGGTTCAATTCTTGGAATGAGTAAACACGAAATTGATAGAAAGTTTGATGAGATAGTTGCCTTTGCAGAAGTAGAACAGTTTTTAGATACACCCGTTAAACGTTATAGCAGCGGTATGTATGTGCGTTTAGCATTTGCCGTGGCAGCACATTTAGAGCCCGAAATTTTAATAGTTGACGAGGTGCTGGCCGTTGGTGATGCTGCTTTTCAAAAAAAGTGCATTGGCAAAATGAAAGATGTGTCTAACGGCGGTAGAACAATTTTGTTTGTTAGCCATAGCATGGCTTCCATTCAAAACCTTTGCGATAAGTGCTTGTACCTTAAAAATGGCGAGATGGTCACTTACGGAAAGACCGATGACGTTATACCGGTTTATTTAAGAGCTTCGCAAGAAGTACAACTCTTAAAACTATACGATAGAACAGATAGAACAGGTAATGGTAAATTAAAATTTACTTCGTTTAATCTTAAAAACAATAAAAACGAAAACCTTGTATCTGCACAATGTGGCGACTTTTTAAATTTTGAGCTAGAAGTAAATGCAGTTTCTAACCTGTCAAACGTTATTATTTCGTTAGGGATAGATGATAGTATGGGGCAAAGGGTAACACATTTTAGCAATGAAGTTACCAATCAGGTTTTTGAAAAAATGGAAAACGGAAACCATTTAATTGATATAAATATTCCAAAATTTCCATTAAAAAGTGGCGAATATACATTTACTCTTTTTTGCACCGTTAATGGTGATATTGCAGATTGGATACAGGAAGCAGGTACCTTTACAGTTGAGTCGGGAGATTTTTACAGGTCAGGTAAATTACCCCCTGAAGGACAGGGAAGCATTTTTATTGAGCACTCATTTATTTTAAAATAATATGTTAGGATTATTTAGGTCATATACTGCCGAAGTAAAAAAATATCAGCTTCAAAATACATTTAAATATTTTTTTCGTTGGAGAAAGTGTTTAGAGCCCGGCGCCTCGTCGGTAAAAGATGAACAACCTTGGATAACATTTAAGGCAATTGATTTTTTAGATTCTAACCTAAAATCTACAGATAAGGTTTTTGAATACGGTGGAGGAGGATCTACCTTATTTTTTGCTAAGCGAGTTGCCGAGGTTGTAACGGTAGAACATAACGAAGAATGGTTTAAGATCCTAAGTGAAACCATTGCTAAAAAAAATATTAAGGGCTGGAAAGGGAATTTTGTTTTACCGGTTAAAGGAGATTTGGTTGATCCGCCCGATTTTGCAAACCCCGAGCATTACTCGGCAGATGATGTGCCTTCTTACGGATTTAATTATAAAGATTACGTTTCGGTTATTGATGCATATGCCGACGATTATTTTGACTGTGTTATTGTTGACGGAAGATCTCGTCCGGCTTGTATAAAACATTCTATCTCAAAAATAAAAAAAGGCGGTTTTTTGGTTTTAGATAATTCTGACAGAAAATATTATTTAACCCAAACAGAAAGTTTGCTGGCCGATAAATTCGAAAAAATCTTTGGAGACTTTGGACCTTCGCCTTACGCGCAGGTTTTTACTCATACAACTATTTGGAAAAAAATAAAATAAATGCCTTTAGCACCAATTGTTATATTTTGTTACAACAGGCCGTGGCATTTAACTCAAACATTAAATGCGCTAAAAACCAATGTTCTCGCAAAAGAATCGCAGTTATTTATTTTTTGTGACGGAGCAAAAGCAAACGCAAGTGAAACTGATGTATTAAATATTAACAAGGTTGCAACAATTTGTAATGATCTAACAGGTTTTGCAAACGTTACCGTTATAAAAGCACCCTCAAACCAAGGACTACAGGCATCTGTAACCGGAGGGTTAAATTTTGTTTTAGAAAAATTTGAAAATGTAATTGTTGTAGAAGATGATGTTGTTACCTCGTCTTACTTTTTGCAATTCATGAATGATGCTTTGGTTAAGTACAAGGATCAAAAAAAAGTATTAACCATTGGTTCCTGGAATTACTATTATAAAACCGAACGTAATTTTTTTAATCACATGCCCGATACCATTGCCTGGGCCACCTGGCGCGACAGATGGAAATTATTTGAGCCGGATGGAAAAAAATTGCACGATCAATTAATTGAGCGAAAACTGATAAATAAATTTAATTTGGGCGGTAAATACAATTTTGAGAACATGTTAAAATTGCAATACACCGGCCAAATAAGTTCTTGGGCCATTCGCTGGACGGCTGTAGCCGTTTTAAATGATACTTTAACCCTATATCCAAAAGTTTCTTTATCGCAGCACATAGGTTTTGATACCGCAGCAACAAACAGTAACGAAATGGATTACAATAAAGATCTGGTATTAGCCCAATCAAACATTTCGGATTTTGATATTGAGGTAAAAGAGGATCCTGCATCTGTAGCAGGATTTTTGTATGTAGAAAATGAAATAAAAAATTCGCTATCGTATATAAAACCTGAAAATCCTTTATCGGGGCAAAAGATAAAAAACGCCATTTCTAAATTTATTCCCTACACCTTAAAGCAGGGAATAAAAAAGATCATCAAAAAAGATCCGGAAATTGAAGTTTCGGGCTGGTTTGGAAATTATTCATCATGGCAAGAAGTAGAAAAACAATGCGGCGGTTACAACGATAATTTAGTATTTGAAAAAGTAAAACAAGCCAGCCTTAAGGTTAAGAATGGTGAGGCGGCTTTTGAAAGAGATTCTGTTACGTTTAACAAATTAGAGTTTGACGAAAAATTACTTAGCTTTTTTAAACGTGTAGCTGCAGAAAAGAATAATGCCTTAAATGTATTAGACTTTGGAGGATCGCTTGGCAGCAGCTACTTTCAATACAGGCAATTGTTTGATAAAACCGTGGCCATAAAATGGAATGTTATAGAACAAGGCCATTTTGTTGAGTTTGGAAAAAAAGAAATAAAAAATAATGAATTAGATTTTTTTTATACCATTCAAGAATGTTTGAAAGAGAATAAAGCAGATGTATTGATCTTATCGAGCGTTTTATCCTATATAAAAGAACCTTACGCCTTGTTAAAAGAATTAATGTCTCTTTCTATAAAGTACATTGTAATTGACCGTAATTTGTTTTTAAAAGATGAAGACAGATTAACAAAACAAATTGTACCCAGTTCAATTTATAAAGCCTCTTACCCTTGTTGGATATTAAGCGAAAATACGGTGTTAAACCTATTAGGTGAAAAATATACGGTGATAGATGAATTAGAACCATATAATGGTTTAGAAGTTGATTTAAAAGATAAAAAAGCTTATTTTAAAGGTGTTATATTAAAAATAAAATAATGGAATTGATCAGCTTAATTGAAAAAGTGCTCACTACAAAGGAGTTACTAGAAAAACCTCCAGTATTACTTGATATTGGTGCTTCCGGCGAAATACACCCTGAATGGCGTTTAATTGCAAAGCATTCGGTTTGCGTGGCATTTGATGCGGATAGTAGAGATTTTAATAGCTCAGAAACTAATTCGGGTTATAAAAAAATACATTTAATAAACGCTATCGTATCTAATAAAACGGCAAAAACAACCGAATTTTATTTAACATCATCGCCGCATTGCTCAAGTTCTCTGTATCCCTTAAACTCAAAATTGGAAAGCTGGAGTTTTTCTGATCTGTTTAAAGTTGAAAAAACAATTGAGTTAAATAATGTTTCGCTTGCAGAAGTTTTAAAAGAAAAAAATATAAATTATATTGATTGGTTTAAAACAGATTCGCAAGGTACAGACCTGAGATTATTTAATTCCTTAAGCGACGATCTTCAAAAAAATGCTATTATTGCTCAGTTTGAGCCCGGCATTATTGATGCATACAAAGGCGAAGATAAATTTCACAGTGTGCTTGCTTACATGGATAGTATGCCTTATTGGGCTTCAGAAATAAATATAATGGGCGCAAAACGTATTTCAAAATCTACCTTAGCCAAACATAAATTAAACGCCGATACTGCATTTAATATACCTAACAGTTCTTGCTGGGGAGAGATAACTTATTTTAATTCGTTCGAGCACAAAAACAGTAACCGCGATATTTTATTAGCCTGGGTTTTTGGTACAGTTAAACAACAACACGGTTTTGCCTTAGATGTATTAAACTTAAATCATACCATTGATAAAGCTTTGCTTAATGAATTAACAGCGTATTCCTTAAGTATAATAAATCCAATACAGATCGAAATTAATACCAAACAAAAAATTAAAAATAAACTAATATCTTATATAAATAAATTGTGAAGCTAAATTTTTGCACCTTATTTAATTCCTATTACCTTTCCCGAGGATTGTTGATGTACCGATCTTTGGCAAAGCAAAGCTCCAATTTTCATTTATATGTTTTTGCCTTTGATGATGTTACCTACGAATTCTTAAAAAAAGAAAATTATCCAAACTTAACCGTAATATCTTTAAAGGAATTTGAAGATGAAGAATTATTAAAAGTAAAAGCGGGACGCTCTGCCGGTGAATATTGCTGGACCTGTGCCTCATCTACCATTTTATATTCAATAGAAAAGTATAAATTAGATAATTGCACCTATATTGATGCAGACATGTATTTTTATTCTGACCCGAAAGTTTTGGTAGAAGAAATGGGTGATAAGTCTGTTTTAATAACAGAACATCGTTTTACCGAAGCTTATGCAGGCTCTGCTATTTACGGCAAATATTGTGTGCAATTTGTGACCTTTAAAAATAATGCCAAAGGAATGGAAGTTCTAAATTGGTGGAGAAATGCCTGTATCGATTGGTGTTACGGTAGAATAGAGGATGGTAAATTTGGTGATCAAAAATATTTAGATGATTGGACCACGCGATTTGATTGTGTGCATGAATTGCAGAATTTAGGCGGCGGCATTGCTCCATGGAATTTGCAACAATATGAATTTAAAAATACAACAGGAAATAAAATTGCCGGAAAAGAAATAAAAAGCGGTAAAACATTTGAGGCTGTTTTTTTTCATTATCACGGGTTAAAATTTTACTCTAATAAAGTGGTTTCCTTAACCGGTAAAGATTACGAAATGACCAACGACGCCAGGAAATTATTTTACTTTGATTATGTGAAAAAAATTGTTGCGCTAAAAAGCGAAATTAATTTAAAATTACCAAACGTTAATGTTGATGGCGCAACAGAGTCATCGCCGGAATTACCCTATACTTTTAAAACGTGTTTAACTGATTATTTAAGAGATACTAAACAGTCTTTTTCTAATGTTTTTGGAAAAAGCATGCGTGCAAAATTTAAACATGTACATTACTTTTTTTACGATAAGCTAAACTAATGCAAGATCCTTTGTTCTCAATAATTATTCCAACATTTAATTCTTCTAAAACCTTGAAGGAGTGTTTGGATAGTGTATTTGAACAAAGCTTTAATTCGTTTGAAGTATTGATCATAGATTCGGCTTCAACAGACGATACCTTAAATATTTTAAACGATCTGGCTTCAGTTCATTCAAACCTTAAAATTTATAGCGAAAAAGATAAAGGCATTTACGATGCCATGAATAAAGGTATGAGTTTGGCAAAAGGCAATTGGTTGTATTTTTTGGGCAGCGATGATACCTTTCATAATTCGCGTGTTTTATCTCATGTAAGTAACGCCATTGGCAACACAAGTAAAAAAGTAATTTACGGTAATGTTGAAATTATTGGTAATACAGCCTGGGCAAAAAACGGAGAGGTTTATGCCGGTAGATTTACAACTGAAAAACTATTAAATCAAAACATTTGTCACCAGGCAATTTTTTATAACAGGCTCTATGTTCTTAATAACATTGGTAATTATAATTTAGATTATGTGAAGTCGGCCGATTGGGACTATAATTTAAAATGTTGGGCTAAGGCAGAGTTTGAATATACAGATCTTATTGTGGCAAAGTATTCTGTTGCCGGTTTTTCGGGCAATGTTGGCGATGAAAATTTATCGCGTGATTTTGTAGATAACGTGGTAAATTACTTCGGCTTTTCGTTATATCACCCTTTAATAAACAACAGTGCTTTTGTGTTTTATAACGATGTTTTAGAGAAACAAAAAGAAAAACATTATTTACGTTATAGTTTTGGTACTATAAACCGATTTTTTAAAAAAATAATTAATAAATTGTCTTAAATTCAATTAATGAATTCTAACTCAAAATATGTTGCCTTTACTCTGTGCTCAAATAATTATTTGGCACAGGCTAATGTACTTAAAGAATCGTTTTTAAAATTTAATCCTGATTTTGAATTTTACATTGCTTTGGTTGATGAATTTTCGTCGGAGGTAAATTACGATTTGTTTAAACCGGCTACTATTGTACCTATAAGCCAAGTTAGCGGTATAAATGTAAATGAACTTATACAGAAGTACGATATTGTTGAATTTAATACCTGTGTAAAACCTTCGTTCTTTAAATATATTATCCAACAGAATAAAAACGCCGAGATCGTATATTATATTGACCCGGATATTTGTTTTTATAGTTCTATCAGCGCTTTAAACGAGCAGCTTAAAACCCATTCAATTGCTTTAACGCCACACATTTTAACGCCAATTTCCATAGATGAATACTTGCCCTCAGAAAGTCTTTTTTTGAATTACGGCTTGTATAACCTTGGTTTTTTAGGGATAAATACCAAAAAACAAAACGCAATAAAAATGCTTGATTGGTGGGAGGAGAAAACCCTTAAACTTGGTTATAACAGAACGGAAGATGGTTTGTTTGTTGATCAGTTGTGGATGAATTATGTTCCAATTTATTATACAGATTCGCTTGTATTACGATCCTTTAATTATAACATGGCGCCCTGGAACTTGCATGAACGTTCGGTTTTAGAAATAACAGATAATGGAAGAGTTGTTTTAAATGATAGATCTGATCTGGTTTTTTATCATTTTAGTAATTTAAGTACCAACCGAGATGAGATCTCACGTTTTTATAAGCGTTTTGATTTTACGAAATTGCCTTTGTTAAAGAAGATGTACGATGAGTATTTTGAAAAGCTTGATAAACAGGGCTATTCTAAATTAAAACAAATCCCAATTTATTATGCCCTTTACAAAAAGAAGATAGAAGAAGCAAAAGTATCGGCAATAAAAAAGGGTGTTTTAAAATTAATTTCACTGCTCGAAAAAATCAGCAGACGAGTTTAAAAAAATAAGAAATGTTGTTGTCGATCATAACTATAAATTTAAATAACGCTAAAGGGTTAAAAAAAACCATAGATAGTGTTATAGCACAGCATCATAAAGATCTTGAATTAATTGTTATTGATGGTAATAGTAGTGATGGGAGCAAGGATATTATAGCCTCTTATCATGATAAGATCACCTATTCTGTTTCTGAAGCCGACAAGGGTATTTACGATGCACAGAATAAAGGTATTTTAAAAACAACGGGCAAGTATCTTTTGTTTTTAAATAGCGGCGATGTTTTATCCAACCCTAATACATTAAGTTCAATTGCCCCTCAGTTAAAAGATAAGTCATTTTACTATGGCAATTTAATTTTAGAAAGATCGGGCACTCTTGAAGAACATATTGCTCCTGAAAAAGTTGACATGGACTTTATGTTGAACAGTACTTTTTGGCACCCCTGTGTATTTATTAAGGCTGATTTATTTAAAAATTTTGGTGTTTATAACACCGAATTTAAAATTGCCGGCGACTATGAGTTTTTTATTCGTTGTTTGTTAAAGCCTGAAGTTACATCTGAACATATAAATGAATTCGTTTCTGTCTTTGATGGTAATGGTGTTAGTAACGACCCTAAGTCGGCCGAGCTTTTAACTTCTGAAAGAGAAAAAGCGTGGAAAATGAATGTATCCGATGCTGTTTTTGAAAGTTTAAAAAAACAAAATGCCTTCGATAGAAGTAAGTATTCAAAGATAATTAATACCATTCAAAAATTAAGAGGCAGATAATGTCGAAGGAGAATTCTATAAAAGTGTTTTTGTTTTCTGCTAAAAAGAAAATGAATTTTTGTTTTTCATTATTTTCAAGAAGGTTTAATCGTTTGTTTTTATCAGGAAAGTTAACCGAGAGCGAATCTTACAATATTCCTATAATTATAAATAACCGTAATCGGTATACGTATCTCTTGCAATTAATTACCTGGCTCGAAAAAAATAAGTATACTAACATTATTATTCTCGATAACGATTCTACCTTCCCGCAATTGCTTGAATACTATAAGGTGACAAAGCATGAAGTGATCTTCCTTAAAAAAAATGTGGGCTATATGGCACTCTGGCAAAGCGATGTGTTTGATAGGTTTAAAAAAGGGTTTTATGTATATACCGATCCTGATGTTATTCCAAACACGAATTGTCCGCCTAATATCGTTTTTAAATTGTATACCATCCTTTCAAAATATAGTCAGATAGAAAAAGCAGGGCCGGCATTAAGAATAAATGATCTTCCGGCAAGTTATGATAAGAAAAACGATGTTATTGAATGGGAAAAAATTCATTGGCAGGATCAAGTTGAACAGAATGTGTATGATGCCATGGTTGATACAACTTTTGCCTTATATAAGCCTTTAGCATTTGGTAATGCAGAAATGTGCAAGGCATATAGAGTTGCAGGTGAATTTGAATTTTTACATTTACCTTGGTATATTGATTCAAATAATTTAACCGAAGAAGAAACATTTTACAGAAATAATGTTTCAAAAACGTCATCCTATTGGTCTAGTAAATAAAATTAATGAGTATTGTTTCAAAAATATACAGAGCCTTAGTTCCCGAATCGTTTAGATGGAAATTGATCTATTATAAACGAAATAAGGCCGAAAATAAGATAAAACAAAAGGTTCTATCGTATTATAAACAACATCCTACTAACGATGTTGAAATTAATGAAGCATTAAAATACCTCGAAACAAATTCAATTTCCGTTTTTCCTTACCCTTTCTTTTTAGAGTATACTAAAAAGCCAATTGAGGTTATTATAGACCCTAAGAATCAATTGCCTTATGTCATGCATTTTGGTAAAAAAATATATTTTAAAAAGAACTGGACAAAAGAGCACATCATTGATGCTTACCGCTTTCTTTTAGCTGAGCAAGATGAGCGCTCAGGGCATTGTTACTTAAATAAGGATTATGCAATTGAAGCAAATTCGGTTATTGTTGATGTTGGCGCAGCCGAAGGTATTTTTGCGTTGAACGAGATCGAAAAAATAAAACATATTTTTTTAATTGAAACCGATAACGAATGGATAGAGGCCTTAAAAGAAACCTACAAACCATGGTTAGAAAAGATCACCATCATTAATAAATTTGTTTCGAATAAAGATGATGATACGAATGTTAGATTAGACACCTATTTTGCAGATATTGAAAAGATAGATCTTTTAAAAATAGATGTGGATGGGGCAGAGCAGGAACTTTTAAATGGTGCTGATAAAACAGTTTCAAATAAAGTTAAGAAGTTGGCAATTTGTACCTACCACAAGACCAATGATAACAGAGATTTTACTGCGTATTTAAAAGAAAAAAATTATTCTCTAACCAATTCGCATGGTTATATGTTATTTTATTTTGACCCTAATTTTGAAGTTCCGTATTTTAGAAGAGGTTTAATTAAAGCAGAAAAAAAGTAATGACTCAACTTGTTTCAATTTGTATACCGGCATACAAACAGCCACAGTTGCTTAAAACAGCAATTGAATCGGTGTTAATTCAATCGTACACGAATTATGAAATAATAGTTAGCGATGATACTCCTGATGATTCGGTAAAACAACTGGTAGAGCAATTTAAAGCAGAATCCATTCGTTATTTTAAAAATGAGAAACCCCTTGGTAGTCCCGATAATTGGAATAATGCAATAAAGCAAGCAAAGGGGGATTATATTAAAATTTTACACCACGACGATCATTTTTGTACTAAGGAAAGTCTGCGAAAATTTGTTACCGCTTTAACTTCTGCACCACATGCAGATTTTGCTTTTTCATATTCTGATATTTTCTTTAAAAAAGTTAATGAGCATTATTTACACAAACAATCCAATGCTCAATTAAAACGTTTACAAACTCAACCTGAGTTTCTTTTTTTTAGAAATGTAATTGGCGCGCCAAGTGCGGTCATATTTAAAAACGATAAAACTATTTTTTTTAATAAGGATTACAAATGGTTAGTTGATGTAGAGTTTTACATTAATTATTTACTGAAACACAAAAATTTTGTTTGTATAAAAGAAGCCCTTGTAACCATTGTTGATGGGGGTGAAGAACAAATAACACAAGGTGTTGCTAATGATAAAGACCTTGTTATACGGGAAAATTTAAATTTGTTTGCTTTCTTTTATTCAGAGAAGTTAAATACAAAAAGATCTCGCTTGTTTTTTCAGGAATTATTTCTTCAATTTAACATTAGATCTTATGATGAGTTAAAAGCTGTTTTTTTAATACCACAACCAATTGAAAGTTTTTTAAAAGAGGTGTTTGTTGATATTGCAAAGAACACTTTTTTAAAGAAGCTAAAGAAGAGATTATTGACAAGTAGGTATAATAAACGTATCTTTAAAATTGAGCGCTTTTAATGATCGTGGTTAAATTAATAGGAGGTTTAGGAAATCAGTTGTTTCAATACGCTGCTGGCTTGGCTTTGGCCAATTATCACAAAAACGAATTGTATTTAGATATCAGTCATTTAAACCAAGATTCGAAGGGTGCTTATACAAAACGAAAATTTGAATTAGACAAGTTTAAAATAAATACCAAAATTGCTGATAAAGCTATTTTAGATAATTTTAATTTTAATGGAAATAAACTAATAACAAAATTAAAAAAACTTACTCCGGGCTTATTTAAAAAAATGATCTTTAATGAGCATCAGTTTAATTTTCATGCTAATTTTTTTAAACTTCCAGCAACAACTTATTTAAATGGTTATTGGCAAAGCGAAAAGTATTTTAATTCTTTTAAAGATAAATTAATTGCTTCTATTTCATTAATTGAGCCTTTAAGTGAACATGCCAAAGCCTTTGATGCCAGGATCACTTCAACAAAATCTGTTTCTGTTCATATAAGACGCGGCGATTTTGTTAGTTTAAAATCTGCCAACCATTTTCATGGCTACCTTGAAATTGATCATTACAAACAAGCCATAGAAATAATAAAAAGTAAAGTTGAAAACCCCAGCTTTTTTATTTTTAGCGATGATATTGAATGGTGTAAAACCAATTTTGATTTTATTAGCCCTAAAGAATTTGTTGAAGGTAAACTGCTGGGAATTTCTACTCACGAAGAACTAATTTTAATGAGCCATTGTAAACACAATATAATTGCAAATAGCAGTTTTAGTTGGTGGGCGGCATGGTTAAATCAATATCAAGATAAAGTTGTTGTTGCACCAAAAAATTGGTTTGCCGATAAAACAATTAATACTAACGATCTAATACCATCTAACTGGATAAAAATTTAAATACGCATGTTCCAACAGTATCGGTGGTGATGTCTGTTTTCAATGGCGGCAATTATTTGCCCGAAGCTATTGAAAGCATTCTTAAGCAAACTTTTACCGACTTTGAATTCATTATTGTTAATGATGGATCGACTGACGCTTCTGAAAATATAATTAAGTTGTTTAAAGATGAACGAATTGTTTATATAAATAATGAAAAGAACCTTGGCCTTATTGATTCATTGAATAGTGGATTAAAAATAGCCAGAGGGCAGTATATTGCAAGAATGGATGCCGATGATATTGCCCTTGATAACCGCTTAGAATTACAGGTTCAAAAATTTAAAGATAATCCAAATGCTATCGTGGTTGGAAGCGATTATTATTTATTGTCCGGCAGTAAACTTTCTTATATAAAAAGCACGAATGACAGTGATTATAATAAGGCAGTTTTATTTTTCTCGCCCTGCTTTTGTCACCCCACTGTAATGATGAAAAATGTTTTTACGGAAAAAGATATTTTTTATAATTGGGATTATAAACATGCAGAGGATTATAAATTATGGACCGATCTTTTTTCGTTAGGTGAATTTTTAAATGTTGACAAAGCCTTGTTAAAATATCGCTCTCATGAAACACAAATTAGTACTAAAAATAAAGAGGCTCAACTTCAAATAAGTAAAAAAATTAGATTTGATTTTTGTAAGAAGCTTAATTTTTCTTTATCTCAAGATCAATTTAATACATTAAATGTTATTGGTAATAATTCATTTATCAAAGGAATAGACGAATTATATAAGATAGAAAATTGTTTATTGCAATTGAAATCGGAAAACGCAGAACGGAAAATATTTAATCAAAATTCATTTGATGTTTTTCTCCATAAATTTTGGGCCGACAGTTGCGGTAATACAAATATCGGCCTGGCAGCATATAGCATTTATACTAAGTCGGTATTATCTAAAGCCAAAAAATTAACCATAGATCAAAAATGTAAGTTGCTTACAAAATGCTTACTTAGGAAATATAGAACTAAGTAATATTTTAATTTGACACGTATTTATTTTAGCTATAATGGCAAACCGTGGCCAAAAATTACCTTCTAATTTTCAATCTTAGATTTTTTTTGAGCTTTTGTAAAAGTTACATTTCAATTAACTGAAACTTATAATTAGATCGCTTTCTTGTAAATTTGTAAACTTAACGGTTTAACATGTTTTTTAATTCTAAAGTCCAGTTATTCCAGTTCAATTGTTCATCGTATAATTTTCTGGTTTCTTTTCTTAAATTTAAATATTCCTGAGGATGGTTTATTAAATTCCCGATTCTAGAGGCGTAATCCTTTCCGTTATCACTGTAATCTACTAAAAAACCATTTTTATTTTCTTTTAAATGCCCCGCTACACCGCCGGTATTGGCTATAATTGATGGTATTCCAAAGGCGCTAGCTTCATTTATTACTATTGGTGTGCAGTCAAAACGAGTTGGCAATATTAAAAAATGATGTTGTTTGTATATCTGATTTAATTCTTCTTGTCCTTTTGCATTGTTTTTATCTATAAAAGGAATAACCTTTATTTTAGGATGGATAAATTCTTCAGGCGGAACACATCCTAAAACGGTTAGGCTAACATTAAACCCTTGATCTAGTAGTGTTTTAAAAGCATTATAGGCTATTTCACCACCT
>JALHPG010000084.1 GCA_022842625.1 Bacteroidia bacterium
AGATACCATTGTTGCTCTAGCTACTTCGCACGGAAGTGCTGCAATTGCAGTAATACGTTTAAGTGGACCTAAAGCCATTGCTATTGTTGAGAAAAATTTTTATTCAAAAAAGTTACAAAAAAAAGGCTTAGAGAATAAAGCAACACACACTATACACTTTGGATTAATAATACACGATGATATTATTATTGACGAAGTACTTGTGAGTATTTTTAAAGGAGCAAGTTCTTTTACAGGGCAAGAGAGCGTAGAAGTTTCTTGTCATGGCTCCCCCTTTATTCAGCAGCAGTTATTACAATTGTTTTTATCTGCAGGGGCAAGGCATGCCGAGCCGGGAGAGTTTACATTACGAGCCTTCTTAAATGGTAAATTTGACCTTAGTCAGGCTGAAGCTGTGGCAGATCTTATAGCCAGCAACTCAGCCATTTCACACCAGGTGGCCATGCAGCAAATGCGTGGCGGTTTTAGTGATAAAATTAAGTTGTTGCGAGATAATTTAGTGAATTTTGCATCTTTAATTGAATTAGAATTAGATTTTAGCGAAGAGGATGTTGAGTTTGCAAATAGAAAGGATCTTAAAAATTTGGTACATTCTATAAATACTGTTGTTCAAAAACTGGTAAGTAGTTTTGAATTAGGAAATGTAATAAAGAACGGAATTCCTGTTGCCATTGTTGGAAAACCAAATGCAGGAAAATCTACTTTACTAAATGTATTGTTAGAAGATGATCGCGCCATTGTGAGCGAAATTGCCGGCACTACCAGAGATACCATTGAAGATGAAATTACCATTGATGGTGTTTTATTTAGATTTATTGATACCGCAGGCATACGCACAACCACCGATGTTATTGAGCAAATAGGTGTAAATAAAGCGTATGAGGCTATGCAAAAATCTGCTATTGTTATTTATTTGTTTGATGCGCATGAGATAAGCAGTGGCGACCTCAAAATAGAAATTGAGATGTTGAAGGAATATATTGGCAACTCGCAATTATTGATAGTGGCTAATAAAATAGACACAGAAAATATTACTGATCTTAAAAACGAATTTTGTGATTATCCGGATATTATTTACATATCTGCAAAAACCCACCACAATATAAAAGATCTTAAAACAAAACTATTAAGTTTGTTTGATGCAAGAACGGTAAGTGCAACAGATACTATTGTTACAAATGCAAGACATGCCAACTCATTAAAAAATGTAAACTCAGCTTTAGAAAAAGTGTTGGTTGGCTTAGATAACAATATTGTGCCCGATCTTTTAGCCTTGGATATTCGTTATGCTTTGGATGAGATCGGTTCTATTACCGGACAAGTAACCAACGAAGATCTGCTTACGAATATATTTAGTAAGTTCTGTATCGGGAAGTAATTCTGTTAATTTTTCCCGAAAACTTATTTTGTTTTTTCTTTTTGTTTTTCTTCTTTTGCCAAACTAATTTTAAAATTTTCTGAATTACCGGTAAGCTTAAGATTTACATATCGAATTTTTTTTGATTCGTCCTTGTAAATAATCTCATCCTCTTTTTCCGGATCTATTTCTTGTTCTTTGTTTGAACCAAATAGTTTTTGTTTGGCAACTCCGGTTACAAGTTTCATAGGAACTTTTATGTAATATTCCATATTAAAATTCATGTCTTGTTTACCGGATACTTCTATGAACCCAAGAGTTGAATTTATTGTCATTTTTGGAAAAGACATAACTCCTTTATTCATATCAATATGATTTTTTAAGGTATCAAATAAAACCTTTGCTACGTTCTTATCCTTAAAATAATCGGCCATTGCCACAATGGGCGCATATTTTTCAAGCTTTCCTTCAGTTACCTCCATATCAAGGTGCAATTCCGAATCATCTATAATAGGAACTAGGTCGCGATGCATTCTGAGTTTTCCGGTAATGATACCTGTTAACTTGCCGTGAACGTTTTCAGATACCATATGGTCCTGACCAAAATTCTCGAATTTAATTAAAAGCTTATCAAGGTCTACTTTATCTATTTTTAAGTTCGGACTAAAGTATATTTTATCTTTATCAGAACCATTAAAATAGCCCTTCATATTAATTTTGCCATCGGCAGCTAATAAAGAAAGCGTGTCGATATAAAGAAAATGATTTTCAGTGGTTCGCAATTTACCTTTAATGTTATTGATGAGGTAACGGTGGTAATTAAGATGAGCGATGTTTATATCAAAGGTCATATCTGTAAAAGGCAACTCATAAATATTAAAACCTTTTTCGTGGTCGGATGGAGTTGTTGTTTTGGTAGTTGTTGATTCAGTGAAAGCAAATAACTCATCAAAATCCAAATGACTAGAGGTTATGCCAAAATGATTATCTCTTTTTTTAATACTCTTATCTTTTCCCAAATAATAATTAAGATCTATATTAAAAGAGCTTTTACCAAGCTTACCTGATAATTCTTTTATCATTAAATGTTCATTTTCAAAATGGATATTGCCTTTAAACTTCTCAAACTTGTATTTATGCATTTTCATTTGTGCCGTAAATTGATCTAAGTAAAGATCGGTTGATTGTAATCCGCTGTTATAGTGCAGTGCTGCATTACCATGAAGTTTCATCAACTTAAACTCTTCATGTCTATAATCTTGTGGCACGTAATTTTCTCCTTTGTAAGAAAATATATCTTCTAGTTTTAGCAAATTTGATGTTAGATCAAACTCAACTTTTGTATCGCCTTTAGGAATATCCATAAACCATAAGTTATAGTTGTTCAATTTTCCATTCAAATGAAGATCACTCTTATCAATCATTCCGGTAAAATCAACAATTTTTAAATCAGTAGAATCTATAAGAATATCTGCATGAAAATCATGAAGTGAATGTGGATAATGTTTTAACTTAGCATAAAGATCATCAATATAAAATTCTCCAATAGGAAGATTAGGCGATTCGGTAATTGCACGGGCAGAGCTTTTAAAGGTAAATTTTAAACTTAGTTTTTCTATCTGCTCATCAATAGGTGCGCTTTTTTTCTTATCACCCGAAGTAAGTTCTTCTATATCCAAAAAGTTTGACCGAATGTTAAGTGAAGCAATAATTTTTTCTTGTGTGTGATGAATTATAGCAGGAAGATCGCTAATACTGCCAGTGATGGAAACATCGGTTTTGCCAACTTTAACATCAAATTGTTTTATTTTAGCAACGTGCCCTTCTAATGAAGCATCAATATTTACTTTGGAAATTGGCAAATGAAAATCCTTCGATCTAAAACTAAGGTCTGTAACTTTTAATTCTGTAAAATACGATTCGTTAAGTTTTTCAATAGCTTTCTCGGGATGATTGAGATCAATAATGTCTTTAAAGTTCATAGTGAGCTTAACCTTACCTTTTAAATTTTCGAGATTTTTTACATTTAAGAATTTAGATAGGAAATCAAGATCGAAGTCAGACACAATGCGCGTATCAATTTCTGGCGCCGCAAAATTTTTAACAATAAGATGTCCACTAAAAATACCCGCCTCGGGTCTGGAGGTAAAATCTGTTAAAGAAAATTTCATTGTTTCCGGCTTGCCTAATTCGCCTGTTGTAAAGAAGGCCTTAAAATTTAGCATGTCGAGTTTTTTATCCGACTCAGTATTATGCAACATTGCATTTTCACATTTAAAATTCACTTCAACTTTTGGTACTTTGCCATTTGCCACCGGCCCTTTAATGAGAGCATCAAAATATATTTTACCACTGTTATCGTATTTACTTAAGGTAGGTAAAAGTTCTTCAGGTGCTAAAGCCATAAAAATATCAAAATTGGGTTTGTGACCACTTATTATCAAATTAAGATTCGCTTCATTTTCAAGATCAACAATTCCTTGAAAATCGAACAAAGCATGCTCTAGATCAAAATCGGATGGTTTAATAACCAGTTTATTTTGTTTCTTATCAAGATCGAGTTCTGTTTTAAAAACCACATGCTTATGTTTAAAAAAGGTGGTGTCTTTATCTTTGATCACATTTACAACAAACTTAGAATCGAGTGAAACGCCAAGGTGTTCGTTGCTGGTTTTAAATCGCGACTTAGCCTTATTTATAAAAAGCTCAATGGTGATCAAGTTCTCTTCGTTGATCTTTGTAATATCTATATTTTCAAGTTGAACGGATCTCAAGTTAAGATGAAATTCCTCTTCGGTATTTTCAACCGGCTTTTCGGTATCAAACGCACGCACAATATTAAACTCTCCTTTTTTATCTTGCACAATATGTATTTTACCATTGCTTAGTTTTATTAATTTGATATCCATTTTACCAGATAGGAGCGTGAAGAGATCAAACCCAAGATAAAGGTCGTTAACATCAACAATAGGCTCAGCTTTTCCTAATTTATCCTCATAAACTTTTAGATGATTAAGATCGATAGAGATATATGGAAAGTTTGCAAAAGGCGAAATGTGGCTATCTTTTATTTCAATTTTTCCTTTAAAATCTTCGTTGGCCGTTTTCAATAATTCTTTAACAATAGCATCTTGCTTTATATAAACAATTGAAATAACAATTGACAGGAGCAATATTGGAACTCCTATTACCCATAATATTAATTTTTTCCAAAAGCGCTTAGTCATTATTATTTATTTTGCTGGATTAACATTTTTACAGCTTTTTTGTTTGCAATATAATAAATATAGTATTAACAGATGTGAGCGAATTACCATGATTATAAAAAAAAACAGCAAAGATCTTTGCCAAAAAAATTGTAATTAGATTCAAAAGAAATTGGTAGTTGTTTTTTTTAAGAGCACTAAAGCAAAAGTAAATAAGAAACAATACTTAACACTATTTGTTATACGACTTTTTTAAATAAGTACTTTTAGTATGAACGAGTTAGTTTAAATGGTACTTTTTTGAATTGCAAACTCAATTTAGAAGGGGAAAAGTATTTTTCCACGCTAGGAGATAGATTTTTATTAAAACCTAACCTGGTAAACATCCATATTATTGCGTTGAATGTTTTTAATTTCAAAGCCGCCTTCTTGCGGAATAATTTCTTTTAGATCAAAAGCCTTACATCCTTTGCTTAAGCCTTCAAATATTAATGTAAAACCCTTGCCGTCGTTCAAAGTCCATTGTGGCGCAAACGAAATATTAAAGGCAGTAATTAATTTTGCGCGTTTGCCTGTACCTTGTTCAATTAAATATGTACTTGGCCAAATACGAAAAGCATAATCATCACCACAAGAACAATGCACAATTGTTTGTCGTTCCTCACTCTCCAGTGTTTTTACTTCTATCTCTTCTTCGGTTTCTGTCATGATCATTTAAAGTTAATCAAAATTAACTACTTTTTTATTTATCTGTAAAATGACCTTTGTCACTTGTGTTTCATGAGTTTCATCATTTTGTGGTTTTTACAGATAGGTAACTTTATTAAAAAAATAACTAATGTCAAGTTTCTCTATCTACATAAAAAAATGCCTTTCAGTTTTTTTTATACTATGTTCTGTTTTTATTTATTCTCAAACCGAAAATAGTGCTAAGGCAATTGTTGAAAAGGCAGAAGATAAAATGCGTGGTAATTCATCTTACGCCGAAATGACGGTGAAAATTGTGAGACCAACGTGGGAACGCGAAATGAAAATGAAAACCTGGTCGAAGGGAAAAAAGAATGCTTTGATTTATATTACCTCTCCTCAAAAAGATAAAGGAACCGTTTTTTTAAAAAGGAATAAGGAAGTTTGGAATTATTTACCGTCTATTGAACGCAACATAAAATTACCTCCTTCTATGATGAGCCAAAGCTGGATGGGGACCGATTTTACAAATGACGATCTTGTAAAAGAAGCTTCGGCGGCGGATGATTATACGCATTCATTGATCGGCGATACTGTTCTTCAAGCCAGGCCTTGTTATAAAATATTAATGGTTCCAACAGCTGAAGCATCAGTTGTTTGGGGAAAAGTTTTGGTGTGGATAGATAAAAAAGATTACATGCAATTGAGGAGTGAATTTTATGATGAAGAAAATGTTTTAATAAATATTATGACAGGTTCAGATATTAAAGAATTGGGGGGGCGCTTATTACCAACTAAAATGGAGATGATCCCTGTTGATAAAAAGGGAAATAAAACAATTATGATCTATGAGCAATTAAAATTTGATGTTCCCATAAATGATGAATTTTTTTCTACTCAAAACATGAAAAAAGTATACTAATGCTAATTACAATTGCCTGGAGAAATATTTGGAGAAATAAACGCAGAACGCTTATTACGTCAGGCTCTGTTTTCTTTGCAATTATTTTAGCGGTAATCATGCGAAGTTCAACAGATGGCGTGTATGAAGGAATGATCGAAAATGTGGTGTCCTTTTCTTCAGGGTATATTCAGGTTCACCAAAAAGGATATTGGGAAGAACGTTCTATAGAAAATGCCATGAAAATAAATACCAACCTGCTTTCAAAATTCGAAAAACAGGAAGGTGTTTCTAAATGCACGGCTCGTCTCGAATCGTTTGCACTCGCGTCCGGAAACGGAAAAACAAAGGGTATGGCTTTTATAGGAATTGAACCGGCTAAAGAGCAAATGCTAAATGGTTTGGCCAACAAAATATCAAAAGGCAGGTATTTAATGTCTGAAAATGATAATGGTATTGTTTTAGGAGAAGGGCTCGCAAACTATTTTAAAATAAAACCGGGCGATTCGTTAGTGCTGATCTCTCAAGGTTATCACGCGGCTTCTGCTGCTGCAATTTTTCCGGTCCGAGGTATTCTTTCTTTAGGCTCTCCGCAATTAAATGATAATTTAGCCTACATTTCTTTGCATCAAGCACAACAATTTTTGAGTGCCGATTCTTTATGTACTTCAGTCTCTTTTTATTTATCAAATGTAAAAAAACTTGATCCGGTTGCTAATTCATTACGTTCTGCCTTTTCTAACTTGCCCATTGAAGTGATGACCTGGAAAGAAATGATGCCCGAAATGGATCAGTTTATTACTGCCGATAAATCGGGTCACTTAATAATTATCGGCATATTGTATTTAGTGATCTCTTTTGGGTTATACGGCACTGTACTTATGATGACCTATGAGCGCAGGCATGAGTTTGGTATTTTGGTTTCTATTGGTATGAAAAAAAGTAAACTAATTACACTTGTGTTTTTTGAAACCATGTTTGTTGCTTTTTTTGGCGCTCTGCTTGGTATGATTACCTCGTTTGGTATTATTTTATATTTTGTTTTTTATCCTATTCGTTTTAGTGGCAAATTAAAAGAGGTTTATGTGCAATTTGGTATCGAGCCTGTTATCAATATGTCTTTAAGTTCAAATATTTTTTACTATCAGGCTTTGATCATTTTTTTATTAGCCTTGGCTGTAACAATTTACCCAAGTTTTAAAATATTTAAATTAAAACCTGTAGAAGCAATGCGTTCATGATATGGTATTTATAATGGCATGGAGAAATATTTGGAGAAACCGAACACGTAGTTTACTTATTATGTTTTCGGTAGTTTTTGGTCTTTGGGCCGGAATATTTACTATGGCTTTTGTGAAGGGGATGTATGATGATTATATGAACGACACCATACGAAATTATCTATCCAACATTCAAATTCATCAAAAGGATTTTGGCATTGAACAGGATGTAACAAAGACCATTACGTTAGGAACGGAGCAGCTTACTTTTTTAAAAGATCAAAACCTTATTAAAGGATTTGCACCACGCACCATTACTCAGGTAATGATAGCCTCGCCGGTAAACGCTTTAGGGGTTAACGCTATTGGTGTTAACCCTATATTAGAAAATAATACTACGGGCTTATCAGGCAAAGTAATAAGTGGTAATCGTCTTGATCCAACAAAAAAAAGTGGATTGCTTATTAGCGAAAAAACAGCAAAAAAATTAAAAGTAAAGCTTAAGAGTAAAGTTGTGCTAAGTTTTCAGGATGTAAACGGAGATATAACCTCGGCTACTTTTAGAATTTCGGGTTTTTTTAAATCAAGTAATTCTTCGTTTGATGAAACGAATGTTTATGTATTTGCCGATCAAATGCAAAAGTTAACGGGTTTATCAGATTCGGCCTTCCATGAAATAGCAATATTACTCAAGGATCAAAAACAGCAAGGCGAGTTAATGCCCTTGCTAAAGAATAAATTTCCGCACTATAAAATTCAAGTTTGGACGGAGTTGGCTCCTGAGTTAGATCTTGTTATAAATTCTTTTGACCTATACATGTATATTTTTATTGGAATTATTTTATTGGCCTTAAGTTTTGGTATTGTTAATACCATGTTGATGGCTGTTTTAGAACGCGTGCGCGAAATAGGAATGTTAATGGCAATTGGTATGACCAAAACGCGAATTTTTTTTATGATCATTATTGAAACAGTTTTACTAAGCGTTGCCGGAAGTCCGGTTGGATTTTTAGTTTCCTACATTACTATTTATTTTTCCGGGAAATATGGTATTGATCTTTCAAACTTTTCTGAAGGCTTTAGTAGTTATGGATATTCGGCGATCATTTATCCTGCTTTAGGCAGTGATCTTTATTTTTCAATTTATATTATGACTTTTTTTGCGGCGCTTTTATCGTCCCTTTATCCCGCATACAGAGCATTAAAATTAAAACCGGTTGAAGCTATCAGAAAAATTTAAAGCTATGGGAAAAACAGTAATCGATGCACATAATATTTCAAAAATTTACGATAAGGATAAAATTCCTGTATATGCTATTCAAGATGTTCATTTACATATTGAGGCAGGTGAGTTTACTGCTATTGTTGGACCTAGCGGTTCAGGCAAATCAACCTTGTTAAATATTATTGGAGGATTAGATTCGCCAAGTTATGGTAATGTAATATTAGACGGAACAGATATAACTGCCTTGTCAGAAAATGAGTTAATTAATTTTCGTTTAAATAACATTGGTTTTGTTTTTCAGGCTTTTAATTTGGTTCCTGTTTTAACATCAAAAGAAAATATCTCTTTTGTAATGTTGCTGCAAAAGAAAAGTAAAGAGGAGCGAAATAAAAGAGCCGAAGATCTGCTTATAGAAGTGGGATTAAAGGATAAAATGGATAGCCGACCGGGTGAGTTGAGTGGGGGACAGCAGCAGCGGGTTGGAGTTGCAAGGGCATTAGCCTCTCGCCCAAAAATAATTTTGGCCGACGAACCAACTGCAAATTTAGATTCTGTTTCGGCGGCAAATTTACTTGACCTTATGTTGAAATTAAATAAAGAAGAAAACATGACTTTTATTTTTTCTACTCACGACCAGCGAGTTATTGATAAGGCCAGGAGGGTTGTTACTTTGGTGGATGGAAAGATCACATCAGATGTTACGCGTTAAATGAGATTTTATTTATTCATATTTTTCTTTTTTTCTATTTGCATCTATGCGCAGCAAGGAGATTCTGCAAAGGTAGGTAAGCCAAAATTGCAGGGCTATGTAAAATACATGGATCAATATAGTTTTTTGGATGGCCCAAAAACAGGCTCACTGTCGGCACTTATTCATAATCGTTTAAATTTTAAATGGTCGCCGTTTAACCATATTTTATTTAGGCTAGAAGGTAGAAATCGTATTTTTTTTGGGGATCAAATAAAAAACGATCGCACGTTTATGAAAGCTATAGCAGCTGATAATGGGGCGTTTGATCTTTCTAAAATTTGGGTAGATGAAAATTCAATTGGCGTTGCCAGTAATTTAGACAGAGCATTAATCAATTATTCAACAGAGCATTTAGATATAACTGTAGGGCGACAAAGAATAAATTGGGGATTAAATATGGTATGGAATCCGAACGACATTTTTAATACCTATAATTTTTTTGATTTTGATTATGAAGAACGACCCGGGTCAGATGCTGTAAGGGTTCAATATATGTGGAAAGGATTTTCGGCCATTGAAGTGGCAGCAAAAAAAGGAAAAGCGGATGATGATTATACAGCCGCTTTAATGTATAGAAGTAATCGTAAAGGTTATGATTATCAAACTCTGGCTGGCGTTTATCGTAAAGATATTGTAATAGGATTAGGTTGGGCCGGGAGCATAAAAAACACTGGTTTTAAAGGAGAGTTTTCTTATTTCCATCCTTACGAAAACATGAAAGATACCAATGGTGCCGTAAGCGGCAGTATGAGTTTGGATTATAGTTTTAAGAAAGGATTGTATGTGCATTTTTCGACCTATTACAATTCGGCAGGAAGTGATAAATTAAATTTTTTATCGCCACAAGAATTTTTTGCGGTAAACCCAAAACAGTTATTACCATTTCGTTATTCAGGATTTTTTCAATTAAGTAAACAAATAGATCCTTTATTTACATTGGGCTTAAGTAATATTTATTCTCCAACAAATAATACCTGGATAATTGTACCAAATATTCAATACAGTATAGCTTCTAATTGGGAACTTACTTTGTTAAGCCAATCGTTTTTTTCTGATGTAAATTCTGTTTACCGTAGTTTAGGTAATGGTGTTTTTTTAAGATTTAAATGGTCGTTTTGATCCATAAAAAAACCCTGTCTTGGATTAACCGAGACAGGGTTGTATATAAATTAAATAAAAAATTATTTCTTTTTAGCGTAACGAGTACGGAATTTATCTACACGTCCTGCAGTATCTACTAATACTTGTTTACCGGTATAAAAAGGGTGAGAAGTCATTGAAATATCTAATTTCACTAATGGGTATTCGTTACCATCTTCCCACTGAACGTTTTCTTTTGTTTCAGCGCAAGAACGAGTAATAAATGCATAACCATTACTCATGTCCTTAAACACACATAATCTATAATTCTCAGGATGTATTTCTTTTTTCATTTTAAAATGATTTAATTAAGTTTCAAAATTGGGATGCAAATATACATCTATTATTTTAAATGCCAAATATTATTCACTAACATTATTATTTTTAGAAAATCGTAGAATTTAAAAAGTTTAAATTTTAACAAATATTAAAAAAATTGGCCTGATTATTTGTTTTTTAATTTTCTTTAACTAATTTAGCCGCCTAAGTGTATAGTCAAAAAAACGCTTATTTATTTAACAAAACAAAGTATGAAAAAACTTTTTACCAAAATTGCTATTGCAGTAGCAGGTTTTACAGGGGTTGCGGTTGCTCAGCAAGATCCTCAATTTACACAATTTATGCACAATAGATTAATCTATAACGCTGGTTATGCCGGTACTTCTGGAGCTATGTGCGGTAACATTCAATTCCGTCAACAATGGTCTGCATTTGATGGTGCACCTCAGTCACTAGCTTTGGCTTTTGATATGCCTTTGGCAGGATTGCCTTTAGGTGTTGGATTAAATGTAATCACTGATAAGATAGGGCCAATGAATACCTTATTTTTAAGAGTTCCTGTTTCATTCAATAAAGTTATAGGTAAAGGTACTTTAGGTATTGGTTTAGAGGTTGGTATTCTACAAAAGAAAATCGATAATAACTGGATCACTCCTGAGCCGGGTAAGGTTGATAACTATATTCCGGGAAATTATGACGCTTTAAGCAATCCATCATTAAATAAATTAACTTACGATTTAGGATTTGGTGCTTTTTATCAAATCCCTGGTAAGATGTACTTAGGTTTGTCTAGTACACACTTACCGGCACAAACTGTTAAAGGTGGTGGTGATTTAAGTTATGAAATGACACGTCATTTTTATTTAATGGGAGGTTATTCATTTGATATTAACCCAAGAAATAAAATCACTCCAAATGTTAAAATGAAATCAGATGTGGCTGCAACTGCAGTTGATGTAAATTTAACATATATGTATGATAATATGATTTGGGTTGGTGGTACTTACCGTTTAAGTGATGCTGCTGCAGTAATGATCGGTTACCAAGGTAAATCTGCTTCAGGTGGGTTAAACTACAAGATCGGTTATTCTTATGATATAACTACATCTGGGTTAAAAGGATATACTGGTGGTACTCACGAGATAATTTTAGGATTCTGTTTATCACAAAAAGTTAAGAAGATCTCAACTTACGGTGATGATCGTTTCTTAAATTAATAATTATTGTAACCTTTTATAATATATTTCGTTTAAACCACTTACAACTAACAATTAATGTTAATAACTTTAAACAAAAAAAGCAGTGTAACTTTAATGTTGATTGTGGTTATAAACTAAAACAAGTAATATGAAAAAACTATTGGTATTAGCTTCATTCGTCGCATTTGTTGCAGGTTGCAACAAACACGAAGCTGAATTGGTTGGTGTTGGTGGCCGTGAAAAATGGTTTCAACCTGATCCGTTTGGTACACTTTTCATACCTATGGGAAGTTACCACATGGGGCCCGATGATGAAGAAACTCCTATGGCACACACCACAAAATCAAAAATGGTGTCTGTTCAAGCATTTTATATAGATGATTCTGAGATCTCAAATAATGAGTACCGTCAGTTCGTTTATTGGGTGCGTGACTCTATTGCCCGTAAATTATTAGCATTTGGTTCAAATGGTAATGCTGAAGACTTTCAGATAACTCAAGATGATTTCCTTGCTATGTGGCCTATATATAAAGGCGATAACAATTTACAAGATCCGTATATTAACTGGGATCAAAAAATTAATTGGAACAGTGATGATGATGATTACAGAGCGGATCTTCAGCCAATGTATTTACCGGAAGGTGAGCGTTTTTATAACCGTAAGGAAATTGATGCTCGTAAATTAAATTATGAATATTACAGAATTGATATTCGTTTAGCTGCTTCTAAATCTAACCGTTTTTTACCTAATAAATCACCTGATATTCAAGATGCTGCTCATGATTATAAAAAAGCAGATTATATGAATGGTGTTACTTTAAATGATGGTCAAAACGGTGCTCCGGGTTCTCCTTCATCTTTAGTTGGCGATCCATCTAAAGATAGCAAAGTGTTAGGTACTTATAATGTTAAAGATCAGGTTTCTGTAGGTCAAGGTAATTATGTTCCAAGAGAGCGTAAAGGAGTTGATCGTTCGGTATTTATATTAAAGGATATTATAAATGTTTATCCAGATACTTTAGCTTGGGTACATGATTATACTTATTCATTTAATGAGCCTTTAACTAACATGTATTTCTGGCACCCTGCTTATGATGATTATCCGGTTGTTGGTGTAACTTGGAAACAAGTGCGCGCGTTCTCAATTTGGCGTTCATTATTATTAAATAATTTCTTGATCGGTACAGGGCAAACAATTGTTAACGACTTCCGTTTACCAACTGAAAGTGAGTGGGAATATGCAGCTCGTGGTGGTCTCGATAAATCTCCTTACCCTTGGGGTGGGCCTTATATTCGTAACTCACGCGGTTGTTTCTTAGGTAACTTTAAACCAATGCGTGGTTCTTATATTGATGATGGTGGATTCCACTCAGTATATATTTACTCATATAACCCTAATGATTACGGTTTATATTGTATGGCTGGTAACGTTTCGGAGTGGACAAGTAATGCATTTGACGAATCAGCTTACGATTTTCAACATGACTTAAACCCTGATTATGTTTACGAAGCTCAGGAAAAAGATGCAAATGTTCTAAAACGTAAAGTAATACGCGGTGGAAGTTGGAAAGATGTAGGTTATTATCTTCAAACAAGTGCTCGCACTTATGAATATCAAGATACAGCTAAATGTTACCTTGGTTTCAGAAACGTAATGACTTATTTAGGTCGTTCAAAATTTGACGATATTTAGTAAATAAACACAAAACACAAGATAAACACAAAACAAACACAAAACAATTCACTAACTAAACAAAAAACAAAAAAAAGCTATGAGCAAACTACCTAAAGTATCCGGTTTTAAAAAGTACTTACACTTGGCATCATGTTTTGGTGCAGCTATCGTAATCGTTGGAGCATTATTTAAAATTATGCACTGGCCAGGAGCTTCTGCAGCCTTAATTGGCGGTCTTGGTACTGAAGCAATATTATTCTGTTTATTCGCGATAGATATTCCGCATGAAGATGTTGATTGGACTTTAGCATATCCTGAAATTGCAGGTATGGGTGGTGTAATTGACGAAGATGAGAAGGGATCATCTTCTTTACCAATAAGCAACCAATTAGATAACTTATTAGCTGATGCAAAGATCGGGCCTGAATTAATTGAAAGTTTAGGAGCTGGTATGCGTGCAATTGGTGATAACGCAACTAAAATTGCTGACATTAGCAATGCTACTGTTGCAACTAACGAATATGTTGATAACGTTAAAAAGGCTTCAAGCAATGTTTCTAATTTAGCTGATACATATCAAAAAGCTGCGGCTTCAATGTCTGATTTAGCAAATTCAAATGATGCTGGTTATTCAATTGGTGAGTCGTTAAATAAAGTTTCTAAAAACTTATCGGCCTTAAATGCAACTTATGAGTTACAATTACAAGGAAGTAAAACTCATTTAGATGCTACTAATAAATTCTATGATGGTTTAGCAGATTTAATGAAAAACTTACACGATTCGGTTGATGATACTAAAAAATATCGTCAGGAAATGTCTCAGTTATCTACTAATTTAACTGCGTTAAATACAGTTTATGGCAACATGTTAAGTGCTATGAATTTTAACAAGTAATCTTCGTTTGTAACCAAACAAGGAATTAGTATTATTAAATTATTATATTGTTAACCACACATAAAACAAATTAAAAAAAATGGCAGGCGGAGGAAAAGAAACCCCTAGGCAGAAGATGATTGGTATGATGTACCTTGTACTAACAGCTCTTCTGGCTATGAACGTTTCAAAACAAATTTTACAGGGTTATTTATCCGTAAATGAAAGTTTAGTTAAGTCGAAAGAAAATTTGATGGAAAATAACAATCGTGTTACTAAAGCTTTTGAAGCTTCATTAGGCGGTAATGCTGCGGCAAAACCTTACTATGAAAAAGCATTAGAAGCACAAAAATTAATTAAAGAAGTTGATCGTTATATCAGTGAAGTAAGAGCTAAAGTTGTTGCTAAAACTGAACCTACAGCTCTTGAAAACGAAAAAATAGCTGATACGCTAAATCTTCGTAGAATGGATAAGATTGATGATTATGATATTCCTAGTCACGTTTTAGGTTTAGGTGAACCAAAACAACCGGAAAAAGGTCCTTTTACTGCATACGAACTACGTCAAAAATTAACAGGCTTACATGATAAGTTAGTTAGTTTAGTTGACGGAATGCAAAAAGATCCTAAAACTAAATTTTTGGATGATGATTACCAAGGTATCAAGAAAAAATTCATGTCAATTAAACCTACAGATAGTAAACGTGTAGAGGATGGTATTGAATACAATTGGGAAATGGATAATTTTTATCACTTACCTTTAGCTGCGGTTTACACTAACTTAAATAAGTTTCAAACAGATTTAAAGAACATTGAAGCTGAAGTTTTACAAGTGTTTTCTGGTGCTAGTGGAAAGTTAGCGATTAAATTTGATGCTATCAAAGCTCGTGTAATTGCGCCATCTTCTTATATTCAAGCCGGACAACCTTACGTTGCGGACATTTTCTTAGCTGCATCTTCTTCTAAATTAGCTGCCGGTGATATGGAAATTTTGATCGGCGTTGACTCTGCTGCTGCTGCTGGCGGTGCAAAAGGTACTAATGTGCCAATTGTTGGTGGAGAAGGTAAGTACGAAGTTGGTACTGGTGGTCAAGGTGAGCAAACTTATAAAGGTGTTGTTAAATACAAAAACCCTGATGGAACATTTAAGTATTATCCGTTTGAGCAAACTTACATGGTTGCTGCTCCTGCTGTAGCTTGTCAGTTGGTTAAAATGAACGTAATGTACATTGGTGTTGATAATCCTGTTCAGGTTTCTGCTGCAGGTGTATCTCCAACAGATCTTCAGGTGAACGTTTCTGGTTGTGGTGCAACTAAAACTGGTTCTGGAGGTAAGTTAGTATTACGTGCAACTAGTCCTGGAACTTGTATGGTAACTGTATCTGCAAAAGGAAAATCTCAAGGTCCTGCTATTCCAATTCGTGTTAAGAAAATTCCTGATCCGGTTGCAAAAGTGGGTGGTAAAACTGGTAA
>JALHPG010000085.1 GCA_022842625.1 Bacteroidia bacterium
TGCTCTTCCGATCTAAACAACTGCAATCAACCCCGCTTTTTTCACAGCCCCCGTATTTGTATGGGGTGCCGTACCAATCGCTAACAAATGAATACAATTTATTTTCTTTTATTTCTTTATTGGTAACACCCATTTTTTCTTTAAAAGCTGCAGAACCTGTAGTAACGGGTGCTTTGGGTTTGTTAACGGTTTTTATCGTGTCTTTTTTATGCCTACAGCCATATCCTATTACCAGAATACAAACAGCAAGTATGAATTTTATCGAATAACTACGCATTTGTTATAAAAATACGCCAATAGAGCAAGCCTAATCTTTAAATAATAGGCAATTTTGTACATAGCAGTGTTAATTACCAAATGTTAAATTCTCATTAAATAAACTATGTTTTGGTGTTAATTTTCCCTATTTTTAAAGCTTGTAACCTAACAAAAATGGAAGATTTTACAACAAAAGCAACTTCAGTGAAAACCAAGATCCCTTTAGATATTTTAAAACGCGCTTTTTCTTTGATGTATACTGCAAAAAGTATGACAGAGTTATACGAAGCCAATAAAGAAATTACAGCTAAATATGTGCATGCTACAAGTCGCGGCCACGAAGCAGTTCAAATAGCTTTAGGTTTACAATTGTTGCCTCAGGATTTTGTTAGTCCGTATTACCGTGATGATAGTATTTTATTATCTATTGGTATGCAACCGTTTGAATTGATGTTGCAATTATTAGCAAAACGTAACGATCCATTTTCTGGTGGAAGAACGTATTATTCTCACCCAAGTTTACGCAGAGATAATATGCCTAAAATTCCTCACCAATCAAGTGCTACAGGTATGCAGGCTATTCCAACAACAGGAATTGCTATGGGTATGCAGTATATGGAAAAAACCAATATTGCACCCGATCATAAAGGAAATAACCCGGTTGCTGTTTGCTCTTTAGGCGACGCAAGTTGCACTGAAGGTGAAGTTGCCGAGGCTTTTCAAATGGCGGTTTTAAAACAATTGCCGATTTTATATTTTGTACAGGATAACGAATGGGATATTAGTGCGCATTGCGAAGAGTTCCGTGCTCAGGATATTACCGAGTTCGCAAAAGGCTTTAAAGGATTAGAAACAAGAACCATTGATGGTACAGATTTTGTATTAAGTTACAATACCGTAAAAGAGTGTTTGGATATTATTCGTGCAGAACGCCGACCAATGCTTATTCATGCAAAAGTGCCTTTATTAAATCACCATACTAGCGGTGTTCGTAAAGAGTGGTACCGTGATGATCTGGAGGAAGCCATGAAACGTGATCCGCTACCGCGTTTAAGAAATCAATTGATTATTGCAGGTGTGGATGCTTCTGAAATTCAAAAGATGGAAGAGGAAGCAGTGAAATTAGTGGAAGCCGATTATCAAAAAGCTTTATTAGAGGAGGATCCAAGACCTGAAGATCTTTTTCTTCACGAATTTGCAGCTACACCAATTACAGAAGAAAAAGGAGAAAGAGCACCGGCAGGCAAGCAGCCAACCGTTATGGTGGACAGTGCTTTATTTGCCATAAGAGAATTAATGACAAAACACCCCGAGTGTTTATTATATGGCCAGGATGTGGGCGCCCGCTTAGGCGGTGTGTTCAGAGAAGCAGCCACTTTATCACAACAATTTGGTATACACCGTGTTTTTAATACACCCATACAAGAAGCCTTTATAGTTGGTTCTACTGTTGGGATGAGTGCAGTTGGTTTAAAACCAATTGTAGAAGTACAATTTGCCGATTACATTTGGCCGGGCTTAAACCAATTGTTCACTGAGGTGAGCCGCAGTTGTTTTTTAACGAATGGTAAATGGCCGGTAAGTATGATATTGCGCGTGCCTATTGGCGCTTATGGCAGTGGTGGTCCTTACCACTCAAGCAGTGTAGAAAGTGTTTTAGTAAATATTAAAGGAATTAAAATAGCTTACCCAAGTACCGGTGCCGATCTAAAAGGTTTAATGAAAGCGGCTTATTATGATCCAAATCCTGTGGTTATTTTAGAACACAAAGGTTTGTACTGGAGCAAAATAAAAGGTACCGAAGATGCAAAAACAATTGAGCCTGACGAAGATTATGTGATACCTTTTGGTAAAGCGCGTAAAGTAATTGAAGCAAGCGAAGAAAATATTAAAGCAGGAAGATCAATTAGCATTATTACCTATGGTATGGGTGTTTATTGGGCTAAGGCAGCTGCTAAAAAGTTTGATGGTCAGGTTGAAATTATTGACTTAAGAACCCTTGCACCAATTGACGAGCAAGGTATTTTTGAAAGTGCCCGCAAACACAGTAAAGTAATGGTGTTAACCGAAGAGCCTGTAAATAATGGCTTTGCGCAAAGTATTGCTGCACGTATTAGCGAAAACTGTTTTAAAGCGTTAGATGCACCCGTAAAAGTTATTGGCGCAGAGAATTTACCTGCTATACCTTTAAATTCTATTTTAGAAAAAACAATGTTGCCAAATGCCGAAAAAGTAACTTTAGCAATGGAAAAACTTCTTTCTTATTGAGTTTAAAGTGAGTTCAAAAAAAAAAATAGTTGAATTTGTTGTTGTATTAGCATTTTTAATACCGCAATTTTTTTTAAATATCAGAGAGACACAGGATTGGGGGGATGATTTTGCCATGTATCTTATTGAGGCAAAAAATATTGCTTTTGATAGGCCGGTAGGTGAAACCAGCCATATAAACAATAGTAGGGTAATGCTTGGTCCTCAAAATTATCCGGTTGGTTATCCTCTTTTACTTGCGCCGGTAGTTAAACGTTGCGGTATCGATTTTTATTCACTGCTATTGTACCAAAATATTTTTTTTGTGTTGGCTTTGGTCTTTGGATTCATTTTTCTACGCAGGTATTTTTCTTTTATAAGCAGTTTTTTACTCACACTCGTATTTGCATATAGCCCGGCATTAGTTTCATTTAAAGGAGAAGTACTATCCGATATTCCTTTTTGGATGTTCTTAAATCTGGTTGTGATACTTATGATGAAGAAAAGATCCTGGGGGGGTATTATTATAATGGCAATGGTTACGGCCTTTGCAATACATATTCGTTCTATCGGTTATACGTTGGTAATAAGTACCCTGATCTTCTGGCTAATAGATGACTATAAGGACCGCAAAGTTTTAAGCGAATTAAAAAAATATCTATTTTATATCATTCCGCTTTTGGTTGTGTATTTTCTTTTAAAATTTATTTACCCCATCAACAGTTCTTATTTTTTTATTGATAAGCCAATTACTATCGATACGATGGCCGCACAGTTATCGTATAATATTTATAAGCTTGAAGATTTTTTTAGGGGTTACCAGGTAACAGATTATTATTTTATTACCATTACCTGCGCATCCTTCTTCGTTACATTTTTATTTATTGGCATAGTACTTGAATTAAAACGCGATCTTTTCTCATTCGTAAATATTCTTACTTTCTTTTTTATGCTGGTGGTTATTATTTATCCCTACGGGGATGCAGGTTTTAGATTGATTTTGCCATTGATCTCGGTGTTCTGCTTTTACTTTGCAACGGGTTTAAAACAAACCCTGATTAAATTAGAGCTTAAAAATAATTTTGCCTTGATATTATGCGCACTGATCTATATGGCAACCTATTATAAACCTATTAAAGAAATAAATGCGCATACCAATGATCTAATAGACGGACCGGTAACAAAAGAATTTAGTGAATTACTAAACTTCTTTAAGAAGAATCAAATTATAAATAAAAAGATCGGTGTTGATAAATCACGGGCGCTGGCCCTGTATTCTAAAAATAAATATGTGTCGTTAAGCGACAGTTGTTTTCAAAAAGATGTGAATGAATTTAATCTGGATTATCTTATAACACATTATTCTGCAACTTCGGAATTAAAAAAGCAGCTGGCGGCCGATACAACCAAATTTAAACCCATTTATGGTAACGCGGCGTTTAATCTTTATTCTGTAAAGAAATAGATCTTATTCCATGGGATATCCCTTGGCTATCCAGTCAGGAGCAATTCCTTCAGGCAATTCCATTACTTTTTCATTTTTAAATCCCGCCGATATCAAGGCATCATAAGTGGGTTTAATATTCGGACAGTTGGCATAAGAACAACAGCCGCAATAAACAACAATTACCCTGTGGTTATTTTAGAACACAAAGGTTTGTATTGGAGTAAAATTAAAGGTACTGAAGATGGAAAAACAATTGAGCCTGACGAAGATTATGTGATACTGTTTGGAAAAGCGAGTATAGTAATTGAAGCAAGCGAAGAAAATATTAAAGCAGGAAGATCAATTAGCATTATTACCTATGGTATGGGTGTTTATTGGGCTAAGGCAGCTGCTAAAAAGTTTGAAGGTCAGGTTGAAATTATTGACTTAAGAACCCTTGCGCCAATTGATGAGCAAGGTATTTTTGAGAGTGCCCGCAAACACAGTAAAGTAATGGTGTTAACCGAAGAGCCTGTAAATAATGGTTTTGCAGAAAGCATTGCCGCACGTATTAGCGAAAACTGTTTTAAAGCGTTAGATGCACCCGTAAAAGTTATTGGCGCAGAGAATTTACCTGCTATACCATTAAATTCTATCCTAGAAAAAACAATGTTGCCAAATGCCGATAAGGTAGAGAAGGCGATCGGGGATCTTTTGGGGTATTAGGGATCGGCTTGAGGGTTAATTTGAAATGGTCCTTTCAGAAAAGTTAGGTCAAAAAATAAAATGCGATACCTAAAATATTTGAAGCCGAAGTGATAAGTAAAATTTTATATGTAAATCTGTCTAATCCGTCATTGAAGAAAAAGGATATTAGTGTAATAAAGAGGATTATAAAATAATAAGTGAAATTTGTATGCAATCCGTATTTGAGATACCAACCAGTTTTGGAGAAATAAATTGGTTTATTAAAAATATTTCTTTCTATAAATAGCTTGTCACCGCTTTTAAAATCAGGCGGTCTGTTCTCACCCAAATTTGATGTATAATTACCGTAATTGGTCTCAATGTATAAAGTGGTTATTTTGATCGAGCCACCCCTCGCAGTTGTAGTATGACTTTCTATCTTTTTATTCATTACAATTTCTTCCCGTTGTTCACCCGGTTCAAAATGAAGAAAGCTCACTGTTATAAAAAGGGAAACATAAGCAAGTCGACCAATTAAAATAGAAACAAACAAAAAACTTTTTCGATATTTTTTATTGTATAATCTACGGCGTCTTTTGTCGAGAAATTGATGATGGTCAATTTGTTTGAGTAGCCTTGATCTCTCTTCATTTGATGGTCTTTGGCGTCTCATTATGGTAGTAGCTTTTATTCTCGCTTTCCAAAGATATAAAAATTGTCGTTAGTAGCTAGTCGTTAGATTTTATTCACGAGTCTTTAGTCTAGGGTCCTGAAGTATTGTTTCCTTTCTTGACTTTTTTGTTTCTAAGATATCTTATTAATGATCTCTTTCATTTTTTCAATTTCCTTTTTACTGAGTTTATCTTCGTTGATCATAAAGGATAGTAATGAAGAAGGGGAGTCACTAAAATAACCGGATAACATTTTTTTTAGTTTTATTTTTCTATACTCTGCTTGAGAAATTGTTGGGAAATATTCATAGGTCTTGCCATAGGCTTTAAAATTTAGGTAGCCTTTGGTTGCCAGAATTCTTGCCACAGATGAGATGGTATTGTATGGTGGTTTTGGTTTATCGGGAATTTCGGCTAAAACATCTTTTACAAATGCTTTTTGCAGTTTCCAAAAAATAAGCATAATGCGCTCTTCTGCTTTTGTTAATTCTTCCATTTTAGTGCGAGGTGTTTTCTATTAATTATAATTAGGATATAGTGTGCTTTCCTAGCAGTTTTCTTTAAACAGTTTATAAGCGCCGTCTTTTCTTGTTAGGATACAACCGGTAACTTCGTTATTACTATTTAAAACAAACTCAATGGTTCTGCCACTATGATCTGCATAGCCAAACTTGTTAGTTGAAATATATTTTAATTCAACAGTCCTATTTGTTTCGGTAGAATCTGATTCAATATATCTAAACAACTTATTATCTAATATTACTATTTCCATCCGTCGCAAAAAGGTATCTGTTACCATTGGACCGTAGTTTCCAATAAATTTTTTCAATTCAATTTGCAAAGCAAATGGAGCTTTATTTGACCAATCTTTATGATCGATCTTAACCTCAGTTTCTATTTTAGTATTATTATTTTGACTTTTTATACAAGAAAAGGATAGTAATAAAATTGCCGTGATAGGAATTAGAATAATAAATTTAATTTTTTGTTTCGATGATGTGCGTGGGTTAGCGAGCATAATTATTCTGCGTTTTATAGTTTCGCCGGTAAAGTTGGTAGTAAGGTTAAACTCAGTAGTTTCTGAGGCTAAACTTAATAATAGCTCTGCATAGGCTTTTTTGTTTTCATTTTTACCGGTAATTTTTTCGTCCACAATGTATTCATGGATTTCTTTAATTGATGTTTTGAAATAGTTTATTGCCGGATTGAACCACAATAGGATGCCAACTAATTCAACAAATAATAGATCTAAGGTGTGGTATTGTTTTACATGAACAATTTCATGGTTCTTAATGGTCTGTATATCTTTTGAAGAAAGATTTTTGTAATTGTAATTTATAAAAATGTAGTTAAAGAACGAGAAAGCGGGTATTTGGTTTGTAATTTCAATAAGCCACATTTTATTCTCTTTTACTTTTGAATTCTGCTTAATGAACTGATGAATGTTTATCAAGTTTTTAGCAAAACGAAAGGATCTGTAAATTACTCCGATCAAATAAATTGTAAATAGAGTATAAATGATCAATTGCAAAGTAGAAATTCCCGGATCTGGTTGAATTAACATCGAATCCTTTGGTATGACTTGCGAAACTGATTGTTTATCTTGGCTTAACAATGTATTTGGGAAGGACCCCGTTGGAATTATTTTTGTATCCCATTGTATAGGGAGGATTATAAGCGGTAAAACTAAACTAAGTGTTAATCCTATTAATAAATATGCTCGCATCCAGTTAAAATGCGTAAGATTGGAAATAAGCAATTTATAAGTCGCAATAAAAAATAACAGACAAAGTGAACTCTCAAGCAAATATTGAAATAACGAATTAATCATTTTGTAGCGTTTAAAATTATACTACAAACCTATAACTTACTTTTCAGTTATACAACTTAATTTTACATTAATTAACTTATTTTTAAGGTATTTCGAAAAATTTGACCAATACTATCTTTCTTATATCTTTTTTTTAGAGACCAACAAATTACTTAGTGATCCGGTATATATAAGCGGTTTGGTTATCGTTATAAGGATTTAACCAATACAAGGTTTTGTCAATTAAACTTGGGTTAATGGTGGTTTCATAAGTAAGTTCAGGGAAACGTTTTTTTACTGAATCAACCCGGGCTTCAATGTTTTCGGCTTGCCAAAAAATCATATACTTAGGTTTATTTTTTTGATCCAATGATTTGTAAAATACTAGTGCGCTATCTGCTGTTGAAGTTTTATTAATTCCGTAAACAGAGATCCATTTACCATAATAATAAAGCGGTGGCATTAAAAAATCATTTTCCTTATTACTGTCTTCCACAAAAAAGTTATTTGAATCGTTTTTGTTATACAAGTAAGTCATTGCTTCAACTCTATGCCTTTTGCTATATGATAAACTTAAAACCGGTAATAAAATCAAATTCAATACAATTACAAATCCTCTTGAAAAGCGAAATAATTTTACATTTATTTTTTCTTTGTACTTATCCCAAAGCATAAACATACCAACGCTGCCTGATATGATTATCATAGGTAAAATGGTCATAATAAAACGTTCTTGTTTGTTTGGGAAGTAAGTGTGAAAGGCTAAATAAAATAATGCCGGCCAAAAAATAAGCGCTGTTTTTTTCCACGAATAAAAATAACCTGCAAATAATACAAAGCTTAATGGTGGTATCAGTAAACCAAGTATTAGGTCAAAATACATGTGCCACACATCGGTGCCGTATATTCCGGCGTTTTGTACATTGTAATCTACATAGGCCAAAAATTCGGCAAATGGTTTTTTCCAGATGATAAAATCAGCCAAGCCTTGTGTTATACATAGCACTGCAAAAAAAGAAAGCGTAAGCACTACTAAATTTTTAAACGAAGTTCTTAAGAGTATTAACGCTACACCAATACCCAACGAAATAAATACACTTTGAAAACGCATAGAGAAGGCTATGCCTAACCACAATCCGGCAAAAACAAAATTTTTCCAATTGCCATCTTGTTTGTTAAGTTGGTAAATAGCGATTAAAATTGGCGGCACGCAAACAAACTCCACTAAATTTCGCACACTCATAAATGGCATAAACCAATATAAAGCCATAAACAAACCAACATACCAAGCAACTTTTTTGTTGGAGTATTGCTCAGTAATTTTATAAGCATATTTTATAATTAATAACGACCAAAGGGCGTGTATCAACCGAATTAATAGCATGTTTACTTGTGGGTTAACTAAACCAACAAGTTTAAAAAAATAAAAAATACATAATTTATCCCAACATATAATAATGGGTGCCCTTGTGCTTGTCTTTCAGGATGCGAGTCGGAAGGCAACCAATCGTTATAATCAAAACCGTCTACCCAACTTTGCGCGGCTTCTATAATTAAAAAATGATCATCGTGCCAGCCAAAACCTTTGCTGAAAAAAACAGAGAACAAGCGAACAATAAAACCAACAATTAATAATTGTTGCAAAGGTGTATAGTTTGTTTTAAACCAAATTGTTAGTTGTTTCATTTTTGTGCGGTTCTATAAAAGTAGAGTGCAACAAATGTAAAAATAATATTGGGTGTCCACACTAACAGTAAAGCTGATCCGTGACCTGTTGTGGCTATAGTGGTAAAAATATACATTAACATAATGTAAATACAACTTAAAAATAACCCTAAGGCAATTTGTAAACCTACACCGCCTCGCACTTTACGCGACGAAACACTTACAGCAATAATGGTTAAAATAATGGTAGCAAAAGGAAAGGAAGACCGCCTGTATTGTTCCACCTCAAAAAACTCTATTTGGTTCGATCCTTTTAATTTTTCGCGAATGATGTATTCTTTTAATTCAAAATAAGGCATCACTTCTTTTTTACTGTCATACCTCCACATATCGTTTGGAATAAAAGGGATCTTTATTTTTTTATTAGGATAAAAGGTATTGATCTGTTTAAAAATTGGTTTTTGATTTTTAAGAGTATCTAATCTGTCTTGTACAATGATTTTTCGCTCATAAACATTCGTTAACAGCCATTCTTTTGTAAGACTGTCCCATTTCATATTATCGGCGCTTAAAAAATAGGTTTGTTTGTTATTGCTTATGTCTTCTATACTAATTTTAAATCCGGTATTTATTCTGTTATCATAACTTTCCATGTACAACAATCTATTCGGACCAATTTTTCGGTGTATGTTTTGCTCTTCGCTGCTGTAGCCATCATTGATCCATTTGTCTTCAAAGCCAATTTTAATTTTTACGGCTTTAGGTAAAATAAAATGGTTTAGCAATAACGATGAAAATGCAATAAAAACTGCGCCAATAATGTAAGGCCGCATAATTCTTTTAAAGCTTGTACCACTGCTTAAAATTGCTACAAACTCGGTTTGGTGTGCCATTTTAGAAGTAAAGAAGATTACTGCAATAAATGTAAATAGCGGACTAAACAAATTCCCGTAGTAGGGAATGAACATTAAATAATAATCAAAAATTATTTCTTTAAGCGGAATATCTTTTGTAGTGTAGGTTTGAATTTTTTCTTTGATATCAAACACAATAAAGATCATCAATATTAAAGTGATAGAAAAGAAAAACGTATTTAAGAATTTCTTTAAAATATATCTATCCAGGATCTTTAGCATTGTTTACAAGCGTTGTGCCAATTGTATTACCATCTTATTTTTCCATTCAACAAACGATCCGTCTAATATCCTTGTGCGCGCTTCTTTTACCAAACGTAAATAAAAACCTAAATTATGCACGCTTGCAATTTGTGCGGCAAGAATTTCTTCACAAACCAATAAATGTCTTAGGTAGGCTTTCGAATAAGCTTTGTCTACAAAGGTGGTACCGTTCTCATCTAAAAACGAAAAATCGTTTTTCCATTTTTCGTTCTTAATATTAATAATTCCGTTTTCGGTAAATAACAAACCATGGCGGGCATTACGAGTAGGTAAAACACAATCGAACATATCTATGCCCAAGGCAATGCATTCTAAAATATTTACCGGAGTGCCAACACCCATTAAATAACGGGGTTTATCTTTTGGTAAAATATCGGTTACCACTTCCGTCATGGCATACATTTCTTCGGCAGGTTCGCCTACGCTAAGGCCACCAATAGCATTACCAAAACAATTTTTTGAAGCAATAAATTCGGCAGATTCTATTCTTAGATCTTTATACACGCTGCCTTGCACAATTGGGAACAAGGCTTGGTTGTAACCGTATTTTGGTTCTGTTTCATTAAAACGGGTCACGCATCTGTCTAACCAACGATGCGTAAGTGCTAACGAGTTTTTCGCATACTTAAGGTCGCAAGGGTAGGGTGTGCACTCATCAAAAGCCATAATAATATCTGCGCCAATAGTGCGTTGAATATCCATTACACTTTCGGGTGAAAAAAAATGTTTACTACCGTCGATATGACTTTTAAACGTAGCGCCTTCTTCACTTAATTTGCGTTGATTGGATAAAGAAAATATCTGATATCCGCCACTATCTGTTAAAATGGGTTTATCCCAACCATTAAACTTATGTAAACCGCCGGCATTGCTTAAAACCTCTAATCCCGGTCTTAGGTATAAATGATAGGTATTACCCAAAATTATCTGGGCTTTAATATCTTCTTTTAATTCGCGCTGATGAACGGCTTTAACAGTGCCCGCTGTACCAACAGGCATAAAAATTGGTGTTTCAATTGGGCCATGGTCGGTTTCAAGAACACCAGCTCTGGCTTTAGAGCCTTTATCGGTATGTAATAGGTTAAATTTCAAAGTTGTTAAAGATAATATTTAAGTTAGAAAGTAAATAAAGATTTTAGTTGTTAGTCTTTAGTCATTAGTCAAAAAGCCAATATTTACAATGCTTACAACCAATTTATGCTAGATTTAAATAATGTTAATACTTCGTGCATATTGCTGAGGTTGTGGTCTGCAATGGCAAATTTCTCCTGATGTTTAGTTCCTTCATCGGGCACTACTACAAGGGTCATTTGAGCGGCCTTGGCGGCTATTGCGCCTGTTACAGAATCTTCTATAACAAGGCAATTAAAAGGATCGGTGCTAAGATTATTGGCACATAGTAAAAAAACCTCTGGGTTTGGTTTGCCGTATTTTAAATGCTGAGCAGATACCGCTGAATCAAAAATATGGGCTATTTGAAGCTTGTTAAGCACTATATTCATCAATTTTTCTGATGAGGAGGTAGCCAAACCGATCTTTAATTTTTTATCGCGGCAATAGTTAAAGATCTCTAAAATACCCTCAATTGATTTGCCTTCATTTTCTATGAGTTCAAATAAATTGTTCATGATGGCATTTTCAATTTCGGTGCCGGTAAATTTGGTAACAGAATGGTGTTTTACCCAAAAATCAACCACCTCGTTTATTCGCCTGCCCATGGTTTTTCGGCAATCTTCTTCCGAAACGGGCATGCCAAATTGGTTAAACCCCTTTACCATGGCTATTCTCCATAAAGGTTCACTGTCTATGATCACCCCATCCATGTCAAAAATAACTGCTTTTATTCCCGGTTGCATTGTTAATTATTTTGTTTAATAAATACAAAGATATCTTATTTTGCCGCTTGCTTAGGTAATAACTTTGCGGCTATGTTATTTCCTGAATTTAAAGAATTTGGTTTACCGGAGTTATTGTCTGTTTTAGCCGGGCTAGGATTTATTCTGATACTGATCAATTATATTATCACCTATTTACCTCTTGGATCATTAAAAACAACCCGAATAGCCGATAGTCAAAAATTAGAACCTGTTTCGGTAATTATTTGTGCTAAAAATGAAGATGAAAATTTAACCGAGTTTTTGCCTAAGGTGTTAACGCAGGATTATCCTGATTTTGAAGTGATAGTTGTAAACGATTGCAGTTGGGATAATACCGAAAATGTAATTGATGAGTTTGCCAAGATCTTCCCAAATCTTAAAAAAGTATCTATTAAAGAAGATAGTTATTACAAACATGGTAAAAAGTTTGCAGTTTTAGTTGGTATTAAAGCCACTAAAAACAACCAGTTGGTTTTTACCGATGCTGATTGTTATCCCTCGTCAGACCAATGGTTAAAGGAAATGGCAAAAGGTTTTGCTGTAAATAAAGAAGTTGTTTTAGGTTACGGTGCTTACGAGAAACAAAAAGGTTTCCTAAACAAACTAATACGTTTTGATGCTTTTATGATAGCGGTGGGTTATTTATCGGGAGCCATAAAAGGTAAGCCGTATATGGGTGTTGGCCGTAATTTGGCCTATACAAAAGAATTGTTTTATAAACAAAAAGGCTTTTCAAATCACTATCATATTAATTCGGGCGACGACGACCTTTTTGTGAATCAGGCAGCAACGGCACAAAATGTAAATATTGCAATTGATAAAAATGCAATTACTTATTCATTAGCTAAAAAAACGTTCAGAGATTGGCGTCTGCAAAAAGCCAGACATTTAACTACTGCGCCATTGTACAGTCCTTCGTCAAAAACAAAAATTGCCTTTTCGTATTTCTCGCAGTATTATTTTTACCTCTCATTATTGGCCATGGTAATTACTTTAAAAACCCTTATTATGTTGCCAATGCTCCTAATTTTAAAAATGATCGTTCAGTGGTTGTTTTTAAATAAGATCACAAAAAAATTAAATGAGAAGGATTTATTACTGGGAAGTGTGATATATGAGTTGATTCTTTTGTTTATTTATCCTATCTTTCACATAGCTAAACTCTTTAATAAACCCAATAAGTGGACGAACTAGAAAATAACGAACAGCATTTAACCACCAAAGCTGTTTATGATTATAGATTAGTAAGAGCGGCTTTAGACAAAGGCGACCAAAAAGCTTATGCCGAATTATTGCACCGTTACAGAGAAAGTGTTTTTTTTATGATGCTTAAAATGTGCAATAATAAAGATGATGCTGAGGATTTAACTATTGAGGCATTTGGGAGAGCATTTAAAAAATTAGATCATTATAGTCCCGATTTTGCTTTTAGTACTTGGCTTTTTAAGATAGCCAGTAATAATGCCATTGATTTTATAAGACGTAAAAAACAAAAATATTCTATTTCAATTGATAATAAATCGGGCAATGATGAAAGTTCAGATCATGCCGGAAATATTAAATCCAGTGGCTTAGATCCTGAGGAACATTTTATCAGAAAACAAAAGGTTGATCTGGTAAGACTTTTAGTTGAGAATTTAAAACCTAAGTATAAAGAGATGATCGAACTTTTCTATTTTCAGGAAATGAGTCATGAAGAGATCTCGCAACGTTTAAATTTACCAATTGGCACCATCAAGGCGCAGTTATTTAGAGCGCGCGATCTATTATATAATGCTTTAAAGAACAGAAACGAAAAGATATAAAGTGCTTTCAATAATTACAAAATATTTTCCGGACCTAACACCAACACAACTTTCTCAATTTGGGCAATTGTATGATCTGTATACATTATGGAACAATCAAATAAATGTTATTTCGCGTAAGGATATTGATCTGTTGTATGAACGCCATGTATTGCATTCTTTAGGCATTGCAAAAGTAATGCAGTTTAAACCGGGCACTAAGATCTTAGATGTTGGCACAGGTGGTGGATTTCCGGGTATTCCATTAGCCATCTTATTTCCTGAATGTGATTTTTTATTGGTAGATAGTATTGGTAAAAAAATAAAAGTGGTGAACGAAGTTGCAATTGGACTTGGTCTTACTAATGTTAAGGGCAAACATATTAGAGCAGAAGAAATAAAAGAAAAATTTCATTTTGTGGTGAGTAGGGCAGTAACCGAGTTTCCGGTATTTTATAGCTGGGTAAAAGATAAATTTTTAAGAGAGAATTTTAACGATCTGCCAAATGGCATTTTATATTTAAAAGGCGGCGATCTGCAAGAGGAGTTCGGTAAATTTTATGCCCATGCGAAATTCTACGATCTAAAAGATTATTTCACAGAAGAGTTTTTTGAGACGAAGAAGGTTGTTTATTACAAGATGTAAATAGTTTATTACATTTTGCTTTTATTGATTTTTTAGTTTATCTTTAATAAGCTAAAAATACAACCATGAAAAAAACAGTATCACTTCTTTTTATTGTCTTATCTTTTTCAGTTTTCGCAAAAGATGGGTTTAAAATTATTAAAACAGATGATAATTCTGTTACAGTAGAATATACTTTTTCGGGGTTAGAAAAATCTGCTGTAACCATTAATAATAAACCATATCAAAAGATCTCCTCACCGGATTGTGTACCGGTATTAACCAAAGGGTTTCCTCAAGTATTGAGATCTTCAGTTTCAATAGCTATTCCAAACAATGCAATTCCTAAATTAGAAATTTTATCAAGTGATTTTTTAGAATATACTAATATGCCTATCGCTCCATCAAAAGGGAGTTTAACGCGTAATATTGATCCCAGCGAGGTGCCATATACTTTTGGAAGTATTTATCAAACAAATGGTTTTTACCCTTCACAATTTGCTGAGGTAAATTCAACTTATTTATTACGCCAACAAAAAGGTGTATCACTAAGTGTATTACCGGTTCAGGTAAATCCGGTTACAAACACTATTAGAGTAGCTTCTAAAATTATTTTTAAAGTTTCTTATGTTTCTGAAAAGGGAAAAAAGGTGAATTTTAAATTACCGGCTTATACTTCTAACGAAGAAAAGCAGATTATGAATGATCGATTTTTAAATTTACCTGTTCTTTCAACTGCCGCAAAAACTCAATATACACCAATTAATGAGTTTGGCGATATGCTAATTATTTATCACCCGGCTTTCCTAACAAACATTCAACCCTTAGCTGATTGGAAAAATCAAAAAGGAATTAAAGCTGAGTTAGTTTCTTCTGCTATTACCGGCACTGCATATGCTTCTGTTAGAACTTATGTTCAAAATTACTATGCATCACATCCTAATTTATTATATGTTCTTTTAGTTGGTGATCATCAACATATTAATGCTTATAACGCGGGTACTGCAGGCTCGGAAATAAAATGGAGCGATACGTATTATGGTTTATTAAGTGGAAATGATCATTATCCCGAAATTATGATAGGTAGATTTTCGGCAGCAACGGCAACTGATGTAACCACGATGGTAAATCGTACCTTAGAGTATGAAAAAAATCCACTTCCCGGAACATGGTACACAAAAGGTATTGGTATTGGATCGAATGAAGGGTATGGCATTGGTGATGAAGGCGAAGCAGACTGGCAGCACATTCGTAAGATTGGTAATAAATTAGCTGCAAACAGTTACACTTATTTTCATGAGTTTTATGATAGTACACATTTAGGCAATGATGCGCCCGGGGATCCAAATCCCACTATTGTTTCTAATGCAGTAAATGCCGGCTCGTCTATATTTTTGTATTGCGGTCATGGTTCTCAAAATTCCTGTGCAACTAGTAATTATAGTAGTTCAAATATAAATGCTGCAACCAACAATGGAATGTATCCATTTTCAATTCAGGTGGCTTGTAATAATGGCACCTTTATTAACGGCACTTGCTTGTCTGAAGCATTTATTAGGGCTAAAAATGTAAATGGACCAATTGGTGCCATTGCTTCCTCCGGATCTTCTATTTTAATGGCCTGGGCAGAGCCAATGGATGCTCAAGATGAAATTGGCGATATTTTATCTGATCAATACGCTAACAATAAAAAATATACTTTAGGCGGCTTATTTTATAA
>JALHPG010000086.1 GCA_022842625.1 Bacteroidia bacterium
GAGGCTTTAATCCTTGAAAATAAAACGAAACATTTCTCCCTTTACTGCCTTTAGCAAGCTATTTAAAGAAATCTACGGTACACCGTAGGTTTTCATTCAGAAAAAGCGGAGATTTGTTTATATTTGAGATGATGATGAGACTAGGGAGAATAGGTTCGAATCCCTATTTCTCCGCTTAATAAATCAAAAGCCCCTGTGTTTACAGGCGCGAAAACAATAAATATTATAGAAATGAAGTGTAACTGGTGTAAAAGCATTAACTCCAAAGACCAGAAGTAGTTTTATTTATTATAGTTATTCGCGCACTATTAAAAACTACTTTTTTTTAATCCTTAATAATCTTGGCAATAATCAAAACCGAATTTCCATCTCTGATCTTTACAAAATACAAACCAGCAGGATATTCACTGATATTGACCTTCTGAATTAAACTTTCAATTTTTAATTGTTTTATTAATTGACCCAAAGCATTATAGATTTCAATCTCTTTACCAATATTATTTTCAAATTCACTAACATAAAATTCACCATTGTTTGGGTTCGGGTAAATAGAAATAGAGAATTTTTTATCTAAATTTTCTTTTTCAAGATCAGTACAAATGGATACGTTTTGCGTGTAAAATACCGTATTTACACAGCCAAAGGCACTGGTACCAATAACAGTATAGGTTGTATTTACAGTTGGTGTAACAATAATTGATGTATTATTGGAGCCGCCATCCCAGGTGTAAGTTGCTGCACCACTTACTGTAAGGTTAGCGCTATTACCTATACATAGTAAACTCGATGAACTTGTAACAGCCATATTTGGTAATGGTAAAACCGATATAAAAACACTTTTGGTATCAGTGCAATTATTAGCATCACTTCCTGTTACAGAATATATTAATGCTCCAGGCGGAGATACTACTGTACTTGCAGTAATTGCAGAAGTTGGACTCCAGAAATAGGAGTTAGCTCCACTTGCTGAAAGCGTTACAGAGCCGCCTGCACAAATTGTGGTGGTTGAAGAATTTAAGGTTACTGTTGGATTATTAACCACTGTGATATTTAATGTAGATGATTTAGAACAATTGTTTACATCAGCTGCAAATACCGTTATTATAGTCGACGCTGTTGGCGTAAAATTATTAAAAGAATTATTTGATCCATTACTCCAGGTATACGTATAAGGGCTCATACCGCCTGTAAGATTAGCAGATAAATTTGCTTGACTACCAAGACAAACGGTGTTTGTAATTGGGCTCGTATTTAATGTTAATGTTGAGGGTTGAGTTATAGTAGCAGTAATAGTATTTGTATAACCGCAACTATTTGTAACCACACATGAATAACTGCCTGCAACTAAATTACTAATATTTGGCGTAGTAAATCCTCCGGGATTCCATAAGTAACTAAAGCCTGATCCTCCTGTTGCTGTGACTGAGGCGTTGCCATTGTTTAACCCAAAACAAGTTATTGAGTTTTGACTTACACTCAAATTTGTTATCGCACACTCTTTATATTTTAAAATAAAAATATCTTCTTCTCCAGCAGAAGCCATATTCGAAGTGTTAGCAGAGGCATCAAAATCTACTTCTTTTTTAAAATATCCGGTTGTGTAAAAACTATTGATATCGGTTACTATTGAATATCCAATTTCATTATCTACTCCACCTGCCTTTATTACCCATTTATAAGTGCCAATTGAGTCATATTTTGCGATAAACGAATCATACAAAGTTGCAGTTAATACCGCACTAGCAATGGCTGGGTTAAAGTCTGTTGACCCTGCAAAAGCTCCAGTTACCAAGATATTGTTATTCGCGTCTACGGCTACTCCATTAGATTGTGAATTGCCTACACCTGAAACAATATTGTACGCCCAAATATGATTACCGTTAGCATCAAATTTTGCGAGGAATCCATCCACTCCTCCTAACGAGACTAAATTGTTAGTTACAAAAGTTGCCGGATTAAAATCTGCGGTTGACATAAAAGTACCTGTAATTATGTACCGGTTATTATTATCCACAACAACACACTTAGAAATATCCGTACCTATGTCTCCTATTCTTTTTGCCCAATAAAATATTCCATTTTGATTATATTTTGCAATAAACACATCGTAATCACCTTGCGAGGTCAATGCCACTAAATTTGATCCTGGATCCAAATCGGCCCAAGCAGAAAACTCACCCGTAAGAACTACATCGCCATTATTATCAACAGCAATTGAGGCAGGTTCATCAAAAGCACCACCACCAATGTGTTTTGAAAAAAGAAAATTTCCATTTACATCAAATTTCGAAATAAAAATATCCCAGTCGCCAGCTGATAATGTGTTTAGTAAAACAGGTGTTGGATCAAGGTCTGCTGTTCCGGAATAAACTCCAGAAACAAAAATATTGTTTATATTATCAAAGGCTATTGTAATTCCTCTATCTAAAGAATTGCCTCCCATTGCCTTTGACCATATATAGTTTCCGTTATTGTCAAACTTAGCTATAAAAATATCATCACCGCCTCCTCCAATAGCACTTATAGTTGCTGAAGGGATAGATGGATCAAAACTGCAAGTGTCATTAAACCACCCTGTAATATAACAGTTTCCGGCATTATCAAGGGTTAAAGCATTTGCATTATCCATTAATTTTCCTCCAATATTTTTTGCCCATAATAATGCACCAGTAGGCGAATATTTTGCAACAAAACCATCATCGTATCCATTTGTTTTTAAATAAGACGTAATTAAAGACGGGTCAAAATCAACAATGCCAGTAAATGAACCGCAAACATAAATATTTCCGAAATTATCTTTTTTTATACAATTAGAAACATCTGTACCACCAACATCATCATAAGCAGCAAAGGCACTTAAAAAAGCGCCGTTTGATGATAAATATTTGCTGCAAAAAAACGCATAACTTGGCGAACTTATTAAAGGATTAAAATTTGTTAAGGTGTAATTAGCAGCAGAAGGATCAAAATCGACAGTACCATTTATACCGCCAGTCAATCTTATATTAGAAAGATTATCTATAGTCACATAATTTCCTTGCTCTCCACTTCCGCTACCGAATTTTTCTGCCCATACGTAATTTCCAGCAGCATTATATTTTGCAAGAAAAATATCTTTAGTTAAGGCAACAGAATTAAGAACTGTATTTGCAGCAGAGGGATCAAAATCTACAGCATCTTCAAATGATCCAGTGATATAAACATCGCCGACATTATCTGTAACTATTGAATTACTGTATTCAGAGTAATTACCACCAATACCATTTGCCCACAAATAATTCCCCGTGGAATCGTACTTAGCAATAAACAAATCCGAATTACCCGTCCAACTTAAATTATTAGTAGTTGGTGAAGGATCATAATCGCCAGAACCATAATAGATACCTGTAATTAAAATATTTTTATTGTAATCTAACACTATTTGATACGGCGTTTCAAGACCAGAACCGCCAATAGTTTTTGCCCAAATAAAATTACCGGCAGCATCAAAAGCTGACATAAATATATCTGTTGAAAACGCAACCGAATTAACAGTAAATGTTGTTGGCAAAGGGCTTAAGTTTGAAGTTGAATTAAAAGTACCTGTAGCGAAAATATTTCCAAGATTGTCAGTAATAATACCAGAACAGGATTCAGGATTAGTTCCTCCAAAATTTTTTGACCAAATATGATTGCCGTTACTATCGTACTTAGCTATGAAACCATCTGACGAGCCTCCGGCAGAATTTAAGTTAAAAACTGAAGCTGAAGGATCAAAATCAACATTACCCGCAAATTGTCCAGCAATAATTATGTTGTTGCTCAAATCCAAATCAATACAAAAGATAGTTATCGAAAAAAGCGAACTCATTTTTTTTACCCAAACAAAATTTCCGTTTGCATCATACTTAGCAAAAAAAACATCTTGTGCATTAGAGCTAAGGTTATACGATTGCAAAGAAGGGTCAAAATCAACAGTTCCTGAAAAAGTGCCGGCAACATAAATATTGCCGGAATTATCTAGATCCATGGATTTGATTTGCTCATTATAAAGGCCGCCAATGCCATTTGCCCACAAGAAGTTACCTGATGAAGTGTATTTTGCAAGAAAAAAGTCGGTGCTATTATTATAAGAAATCAAATTATAATTATTTGCAGAAGGATCGACATCCATTACCCCCTTATAAAAACCTGCAATAATAGAGTTACCCGAAGCATCAAATTTAATGGATATCCCTTCATCATTTCCACCGGCACCACTGCCAACCCTCTTTGCCCATTCATAAACAGGTGATTGCCCTTTAATTGTAATTGCAAAAACAAACGCAAAAAGAAAAAGTAAATTCTTTTTTCTAAGAAAAATAACTTTTGATAGAAAAAAATTAATTACAGTTTGTGCTAATATTTTTCTCAACAAATTCATGCTTTAAAAATACGAATTTTAAGTTAATTGCGAATAACAATCAAAACTTCACCATTTATAAATAACTAGTAATTTCGGGATAAACATCTACTTTTTTAAGACGCCTCGCCACTCTGAAAAACTGCCTTTTATTTTCAATAATACACTCTTCAGCATCCAACATTTCAAGCTGTTTTAATTTTTTTAGTTTTACAGGCAATCGTTTTATTATGCTTGGCTTGCAGTATTCAAAGAGTAAACTATCATAAGCTAGTTTGTTTGATAAATACTTTTTCTTATCCTCAATAGATAATGAATCTTCAATATTTAATGAATCGTTCCTTTCGCCCCAAAAATAGCAATGAAATTGTAAAAATCTTAAATTTTTAAACTTTAAAACCTCTAGGGGAAAGTCTTTAAATCCTACACTAATAAATATTAATTCTTTTACACTATCAGGATTTTGTTTATTCGCCTCCGTTAAACTGAAATAACAATAAACAGAATCTCTATTTTTTAAATGCGCATACCTTTTAATTTGACTGGCACAGGTAAATAAATAAAAAATAATATAAATAAAATCTTATTCATCAATTAAAAAATCGATCATTCTTTAGATAAAAATAATAACTCAAGGAAGTAATATTTATCTATAGCTTTCCAAAAGATTTTTATCAGGTAAAACTTCGGTATTTGGTAGGTAACTATAAATTTTTCTAAATTTTTTCTTGCTACAAATCCTAGCATTCATAAAATTTAACATTAATAAAAGATGAAACATGCACAGCATGAACTTTTTTTCCTTTCAGGTGGTTAGTTTAAATCGGCATGAGGTGGTCAATTTGACCGGCGTTTGCAACTTTATGGCAAGGTAGCTTTTCTTAATTGTCACTTTTTAAACTCCCTAACTTTTGATATTGATGATGTTTTTTTAAAGCTTTTTTAATAAACGGTTTTGAAAGCAGATGATAGGTTATAGATCCTGTAATAAATACACCAAGCGCGTACCATAAATTTGGAGGCCTTTTAGTTATGGTATGTGCTGTAGTACTTTGTTGCGCTATATCGTTTTTTGCAATCCAATTAATATCTTTTATAACAAAATAGGGCGCAAGCACAGCCATTTGGCCGAGTCCGACAATACGTATTGAAGTATATATATTTAAATTACTATTTATGCCTGGTTTGTTTAAGAGATTAGGTTTTAAATTCTGCCCAAGAAACCCTGCTTTAAGATATGATGCACCATTATCAACACTATAATACTGCTTATTATACACAAATGGCGTTGGTATAACCCAAGTAGTAACACTTTTATAAAAAATAGAATCGATTTGTTTGGTGAATTTTTTGCGGACATAAATATTTCCAAACTGTGCGTTAAGATTTTGAAATGAAAATGCTAACGTCAACATTAAGAGGATGTGATTTCTTAATTTCATTATAAAATTGGTTACTTTAAAATCGTATTTAAGTGTAAAATTATGCTTTTTTTATGCTTCTCACAATATTTATAAATATCTCCAATTATCATCGGTAGCGGGAGCACGATTCGAACCAATATTAATTCCTCTCATTAATTCAAATATAGCTATTTTTTCCTCTTTTTCTGAATAAATAGATACGGCACATCGGCTGAAACAATTTAAACAAATAAAAAAAACGATCAGCGAAAATCCGTGAAATCTGCGGCAAAAAAAAACGTTTTGATTAAACAAATCCTTATTCTTTCTTCTTCAAATACTCATCAGTAAAATGCGCATCATGTTTTGGTTGAGAAAATTTATTGGCGTTATAGTCTTTAGATGAATTTTTCGGGATGGATAATGATTTCCAGTTATTGTTAGTAAGCATTTTTCCAATAAAAACAATCTGCCCAACATGGTAAGGGTAATGCGCTAATTGCCGCATAACAGCATCCATAACAGAACAACCCTGATTGCGAATGTAAATTGTTTTTTCAAGATCAGCTTCCGTTAATTCATTTAAAGTATCAAACAAACATTTCCAACCGGCATTCCATTTATCAATTAATTCGTTTTTTGTTTTAATGGCATTCTCAAATTCACCATCTCTGTTGCGGGTTTCTTTTTCGCCATCTGTTGTCAAAAAATTTGTCCAACGGCTTAACATATTGCCATGCAAGTGATTTACAATAATGGCTACACTGTTACTATCCTCATTATAAACAAAAAGCAACTGCTCTTCGTTCAGTTGCTCAAAAGTTTTTTCGCCTAATAATTTATAATACTCAAATTGTTTTTTTGCTGTACTTAAAAAATCTGTTTTCATAAATAATTCCTAAATCATAAATCTTATATCCTAAATCAGTTTACTTATTCCTGCTCTTATAGCCTTCGTGATTAAATTCTTTATAACCATTATCGCTATTGTAGCCTTGGCCTTTTTCATTCTTCCAGCGTTTGTAGCATTCCATTACTTTTGAATACAACTCTACTCCTTCGTGGGTAATAATAAACTCGTTACTTACATTATAACAATACTTTCTAAAAGCGTAATAATCAATATTCTCGTCGCCTGTTAATCTTCTCAAGGTCTCAGGACTTAATCGTTTTTGCACTTCCTCTTCAATTAAAAGGTCTTCAAAAATTTTAGCTAACTTTCTTACTTGCCTTCCCTCACTGCTAAACTGCATATAAAGGGCAGAGATCGGACTCGTAGCATAATCCATTTTTCTAATTTTACTACGATCAATTATCGAGTTCATGTAATCCCTCTCGTATTGCTTTACCTTAAAGGAGGTAACTGTAACCGTATTTAAATTAATAAATTGTTTACCCATTACAATTTTGATTTCGCCCTTACTATTGGCAATTAAGGAGTTTACCGGTAAATAAACTTTAGAATAACCAACATAAGAGCATATTAGCGTATCGTTATTATTTGAAACGAGCATAAATTTCCCGTCATTGTCGGTCATGGTGCCATTACCATTACTTTTATTAATGATATAAACAAAGGGCATAACAGTATTACTGTCCTTTTCTACTACCACCCCTTTTAACAACCTTTGGGCATTAAGACCATTAACCAAATAGGTTAACACAAAAAGAAATATTATTGATCTTTTATTCAATGCTATAAATTTAACTTTCCAAATTATATTTATAAACACATAGTTAATAATTTAACCTTTTTTAGGCACAAATACTTTTTTTAAAAAGGCTTATTTAGCGTAAATTTAAGGTCTACACATGGAGAATTTTATAGTATCGGCACGTAAATACCGTCCACAACTGTTTAACACAGTAGTTGGGCAAAGCCATATTACAAATACTTTAAAAAATGCCATCATCAACAAGCAGTTAGCGCAGGCATATTTGTTTTGCGGGCCGCGTGGTGTGGGTAAAACAACCTGTGCCCGTATTTTTGCCAAAACCATTAACTGTTTTAATATTAATGCTAATGGCGAGGCTTGTGATGTGTGTGATTCTTGTACATCCTTTAATTCAGGGGCTTCTTTAAATGTATATGAATTAGATGCTGCCAGTAACAACTCGGTTGAGGATATCCGTAATTTAGTTGATCAGGTAAGGTTTGCTCCTCAATTAGGTCAGTATAAAGTTTATATCATTGACGAGGTGCACATGCTGAGTGCTGCCGCTTTTAATGCCTTTTTAAAGACATTAGAAGAGCCGCCAAAACATGCTAAATTTATTTTAGCAACTACAGAAAAACACAAAATAATTCCAACCATATTATCGCGTTGTCAGGTTTTTAATTTTAATAGAATTAAAACCGAAGATATTAGCAGTCACCTAGCCTACATGGCAAAGGAAGAACATGTTAGTTACGAACCGGAAGCTTTGCATATTATTGCGCAAAAGGCTGATGGCGGGTTACGCGATGCCTGCTCTATTTTTGACCAAATGGTTGCTTTTACCGGAAACCATTTAACCTACAAACAAGTTGTAGAAAATTTAAATGTTTTAGATTACGATTATTACTTTAAAATAACCGATGCCTTCTTAGTTCAGGGTCTTCCTGAAATTATGATGACTTTCGACGATATCCTCAAAAAAGGTTTTGATGGTCATAATTTTTTAATTGGCTTGGGCGAACACTTAAGAAATCTATTAGTTAGTAAAGATCCTCAAACCGTATCACTTCTTGAAGTGAGCGATGCGCTTAAAATACGCTATACAGAACAATCTCAAAAATGCAACCTCACTTTTTTATTAAAGGCTTTAGCCTTAATTAGTAAAACAGATGTTAATTATAAAAGTGCTAAAAACCAGCGACTCCTCGTTGAAATGACACTTATGCAATTAACTTTTTTAACCGCCTCGCCCGATGCGGAAAAAAAAAATGACGAGCTAGAGGTATCCTTTGATAAAAAGTCAGAAGCAGAAACAACTGCAACTGTCTCTCAAACAAAAGTCACCGCTTTACAGGAAACAGAAATAAAACTAGCCACTAAACCTAGTGTGCCCTTTGAGCAATTAAAAATAAAATCTGCTTTTAGTTTAAATGAAACTAAAAATTCGCAAAGCATCAAACTTACCGAAACTATAATTACTTCTAGCGAACAGGTTGTTTCTAAAGAGGCGAATAAGGAAGTAACCATTGAGGATGTTAAAACTGTAATTGCAAGTTACGCAGCGAGTAAACAACAAAGCGGCGCAAGGCAATTGGCAGTTACATTATCTACTGCACAAATTATTTTAACCAATAAAACAATTACGTTACAGATCAATAACGAATCACAAAAAGAAAACTTAATGGCTATTAAGCAGGAGTTTTTGGATGAGCTTCGTAAATTGCTTCAAAACAATTTAATTACCTTAGAAGTAGAAACAACCGTGGCGGAAGCGCAAGGAAAAGCCTACAAACCGGTAGATATTTTTAAAAGTATGGCAGAAAAAAATCCTGCTTTACTTGAACTAAAAAAACGTTTTGATCTTGAAATAGATTATTAATACAACCTTTCAACAAACTCTCGATATGATAAAGACCAAATTATATTTAATCACTCCGGTTTTACTAATTTCAATTTTTTCGTTTGGACAAACACCAATTAAAAAAAACAAACCCGTAGGTAAACCATTAGGCAACTCAACACCGGTGGTTGACTTAAAACAATCGAGTTTAAATTATGAGTATGCTTTAAACGACCCTTTAAAAACACGCATTTACACACTTAAAAACGGAATGAAAGTGTATTTGTCTGTTTACAAAGATGCGCCGCGTATTCAAACTTTTATTGCGGTTAAAGCCGGAAGTAAAAACGATCCTGCCAATGCAACAGGATTAGCGCATTACCTGGAGCATATGGTTTTTAAAGGCACCGATGTTTATGGAACGAAAGATTTTAAAAAGGAAGAAGTAGAGATTAAAAAAATAGAAAATCTTTATGAAACCTATCGTCAAACAAAAGACGATGCAAAAAGAAAAAGCATTTACCATCAGATCGATAGCATAAGCGGAGTAGCCGCAAAATATGCCATTGCTAATGAATACGACAAAATGCTTGCCACCATTGGTGCTTCCGGAACCAATGCATTTACATCATTTGACGAAACTGTTTATGTTAATGATATTCCAAGCAATCAAATTGACACTTGGTTAAAAATTGAAGCAGAACGCTTTCGTAAACCGATCTTAAGATTGTTTCACACAGAACTTGAAGCAGTTTACGAAGAAAAAAATCGTGGTTTAGATAGCGATAATAATAAAGTTTACGAAGCCTTAATGGAAGGTCTATTTAAAAATCATACTTACGGAACACAAACAACTATTGGAACAATTGACCACTTGAAAAATCCTTCGATGGTTGAAATAAATAAATTTTACAATAAATATTATGTTCCTAATAATATGGCAATTATTATGAGTGGTGATTTTGACCCCGATAAAGTAATTGTAGATATTGAGAAAAATTTTGGCAGCTTTGCTTCTAAAAATGTTGAGTCGTATGCCTTCTCACCCGAAGCTCCTATTACGTCTAAAGTAATAAAAACTATTGTTGGCCCAGATCCTGCCAGTGTAAACCTAGGCTGGCGTGTTGCCGGAGAAGGCACTTCGGACGCAGACCTTGGAGAATTAATGGCAACCATTTTATACAATGGAACCGCAGGTTTAATGGATATTAATTTAAATCAAGGTCAGAAATTATTAAACAGTAATGATATCTTTTATCCTTTAAAAGATTATTCATTAATGGGTTTTACCGGCGAGCCTAAAGAAGGTCAGTCTTTAGAAGAAGTAGAAAAATTAATTTTAGGACAAATAGAATTAATTAAAAAAGGCGAATTTCCAGATTGGTTATTAGAAGGTGTTATTACCGATTTTAAATTAAGAAAAACAAAAGAGATGGAGCAAAATTACGCACGTGCATCTGAAATGCTTAATGCTTTTGTTGCCGATCTAAAATGGCAAAAATCTGTAGATAGACTTGAGCGAATTTCAAAGATCACCAAAAAAGAAATTATCGACTTTGCCAATAAAAATTTTAATGAGTCTAACTACGTGGTTGTTTACAAAAAAACAGGAGAGAACGCTTCAACCGAAAAAGTAGAAAAACCGGCCATCACGCCGGTAGAAGTAGACAGAGATCACTCTTCAAGTTTCGTTCAAAACATAAACAAGACCGTGCCTTCTAATATTGAACCAAAGTTTTTAGATTATGAAAAAGATATTCTTAAGTCAACGTTAAGATCAAACATTCCATTATTATATAACAAAAATGTAGAGAACAAATTATTCGAATTGTATTACAAATTCGACATGGGAAAAAATAACGACAAGCTATTACCGATCGTTATTAAATACATGCCTTATTTGGCTACAGCCGATATGGATGCAGCAAAGATCAAACAAGAATTTTATCGCTTAGGTTGCTCGTTTGATGTTTTTAACGACAATGAAAATACATGGATCAGTCTTACGGGCTTAAATGATAATTTCGAAAAAGCATTAGCCTTATTTGAAAAAATGCTTGATAAGCCATTGGTAAATGAGGAAGTACTTAAAAATCTTTTAGGAGATATCATTAAAGAACGCAACGATCAAAAACTTCAAAAAGATCTGATCTTGAATGTTGCGATGTTAAACTTTGCTCGCTATGGTGCGGTTAATCCATTTACTTATGTTTTAAGCGATGATGAGATCAATAAAATAACAGCCACTGATATAAAGAATAAAATCAAATCATTAACAAGCTTTGAGCATAAAGTTCTTTATTATGGTCCAAACGAAATTGAAGCCACAAAAACTTTATTAAATGCAAATCATAACGTGCCAGGTAAATTAACTCCCGTTCCTGCGCAATATAATTTTGTTGAAAAGACACTCGATAAAACAGTTTATGTTGTTGATTTTGATATGACACAGGTTGAGCTAATGTTGCTATCAAATGGAATAAAATATGATCCAACAAATGTTCCCTTAATCTCTTTATATAATAATTATTTTGGAGGAGGTATGAGCAGCATTGTATTTCAGGATTTGAGAGAGTCTAAGGCACTAGCTTACTCAACCCGTTCTAGATACAGCCAGCCAACAAGAGCAGGTAAAAATTATTTTAACGCCTCTTACATTGGCTCACAAGCCGATAAGTTATCGGAAGCATTAAATGGCTTAAGCGATCTATTGAATGAAATGCCTAATGCTGAAGGGACTTTTAACTCATCAAAAGAAATGATCCTTCAAGAAATGAGAACACAACGAATTACAAAAGCTGAAATATTTTTTAATTATTTAAAGGCTTTAGAATTAGGCAACAAAACAGATATCCGAAAAGATATTTTTGAAAAAGTACAAGGCTATAAATTAGAAGACATTCAAAAATTCCAAAAAGAAAACATAAAAGGCAAACCTACTTCAGTTTTAGTTCTTGGAAAGAAAGATCGTTTAGACATGAAAGTACTTGAAAAATACGGCACAATTAAATTTTTAAGCTTAAAAGAAGTATTTGGCTATTAATAAAATAATTTAAAATTTTGGATGCGAGGGTTAAGAAATAAACTTATCATTCAAATCTAAACTATAATTTCTAAAATATAATTTTTAAAATGGTATCGTTCGATAATACAGAAAACGCATTTAAAGCAAAAACCAGTCCCGAATTAAATCGATCTTATTGGTTATTTAAATTAATTAGTAATCCTGCACTCGTAAAACTGGGCGCAAACTTTGGTCCAATGGCATTAAACATTGGCTTTAAAGGTTTAATTAAAAACACCATCTTCAAACAATTTGTTGGAGGAGAAACAATTCACGATTGCTCCTTAACAGTTGAACAGCTTGGAAAATACAACATTGGCACTATTTTAGATTATAGTGTAGAAGGAAAAGAAAGCGAAAAAGATTTTGATAATTGCCTTGATGAAACATTAGAAACAATTAAAAAAGCAAAAACCGATAAGTACATTCCTTTTTGTGTATTTAAAGTTACCGGCTTAGCGCGTTTTGATCTATTGGTTAAAGTAAGTGCTAACCAAACATTAACAGATAACGAAAAACAAGAATGGCAGCGCGTTAAAGACCGTGTTTCAAAAATTTGTAAATCGGCACACGAAAGCGATCAAAAACTTTTTATTGATGCTGAAGAAAGCTGGATACAGCCTGCCATCGACGATCTCGCCAATCAAAACATGGCCATTTATAATAAAGAAAAGGTGATTGTTTATAACACCTTTCAATTATACCGTCATGATAGGTTAGCCTATTTAAACGAAACTATAAAAAACGGAAAAGCTAACGGTTACCACGTTGGTGCAAAATTGGTACGAGGAGCTTATATGGAAAAAGAAAGATTGCGTGCTCAGGAAATGGGTTACCAATCACCTATTCAAGCCAATAAAGAAAACACAGATAAGGATTATAACGAAGCATTGAAATTATGCATAGAAAACGTGAATATGATAGGGCTTTGTGCCGGAACGCATAACGAAAATAGCAGTTTGTTCCTGGTTGAATTAATGCAACAAAAAAACATTGCACCGTCTGATCAGCGTATCTATTTTTCTCAACTTTTTGGTATGAGCGACCACATCAGCTACAATCTTTCATTAAGTAATTATAACGTTGCCAAATACGTGCCCTATGGCCCTGTAAAAGAAGTGCTCCCGTATTTGATAAGAAGAGCCCAGGAAAACACCAGTGTTAAAGGTCAAACAGGGCGCGAATTAAACCTTATTATGAAGGAAAAAAAGAGACGTTCTGAATTAAAAAAATAAAGAACCCATTTAGCCTTTTCTTACTGATTTTTGAGTGTAAAATCGTACTTTTACGCCCTAAATGTATTCATTCCTAAGCCAAGATATTTTTAAATTAATAAAAGAGTGTGCCAACGAGTTAAATGTTGATGCCTATGCTATTGGTGGCTACGTAAGAGATATTTTTTTAAACAGAACCAGTAAAGATATTGATATTGTAACCATTGGAAAAGGGATCGACCTTGCAACGGCACTTCATAAAAAATTAGGGCCGGATGCTCACTTGTCTACTTTTAAGAATTTTGGAACCGCACAAGTAAAATATGGCGATCTGGAAATAGAATTTGTTGGCGCTCGTAAGGAAAGTTATACCAGAGATTCTCGCAAACCTATTGTTGAAGACGGAACCTTGGAAGACGACCAAAACAGAAGAGACTTTACCATTAATGCCTTAGCCATAGGTGTATCGCAACACAATTTTGGTGAATTATTAGATCCCTTTGGAGGGATGAAAGATCTTGAAAATAAACTATTAAGAACTCCTTTAGATCCTGATATTACCTATAGTGATGACCCATTAAGAATGATGCGCGCCATTCGCTTTGCATCACAATTAAATTTTACAATTCATCCTGAATCATTACACGCAATAACTACCAATAAAGAACGTATAAAGATCGTTTCTAAAGAACGTATTAGTGATGAATTAAATAAGATCATCCTCTCCCCCGTTCCATCTGTTGGTTTTAATTTATTATTTGATACAGGTTTATTACATATTATTTTTCCTGAAATGGTAAAGCTTCATGGTGTTGAAACTATTAACGGTTTATCACATAAGGATAATTTTTATCACACCTTAGAAGTACTTGATAATACTGCAAAAAAGAGTGATAATTTATGGTTACGCTGGGCGGCAATATTACACGACATTGCAAAACCGGCCACTAAGCGTTTTGAAGAAGGTCATGGATTTACATTTCATGGTCACGAAGATAAAGGTGCGCGAATGGTTCCTAAGATCTTCACAAATTTAAAATTACCGCTTAACGAAAAAATGAAATACGTTCAAAAATTAGTTGAACTTCATTTACGTCCTATAGTTTTAGCAAAAACAGAAGTGAGCGATAGTGCGGTGCGCAGATTATTATTTGAGGCCGGCGAAGAGATCGATGATCTAATGCTTTTATGTGAAAGCGATATCACCACTAAAAATCCCAACAAGGTAAAACGTTACATGCTCAATTTTGAAATTGTACGTAAAAAATTAGTTGAGCTCGAAGAAAAAGATAAAATAAGAAATTGGCAACCGCCAATAAGTGGTGAAGAGATCATGAAACTCTACAACCTTCCTCCGGGCAGAGAAATAGGGATCTTAAAGAATTCTTTAAAAGATGCTATTTTAGACGGCGCCGTTGAAAACAATTACGAAAGCGCAAAAAAATTTCTTGACAAAAAATTTGAAGAAGTAAAAGCCGTTTAAAAAATGCAATTTCATTTAAACTATACACTACAAAAATTTGATTTTACTATTGACCACAATAGCAAGGTATTTTTAATGGGATCTTGTTTTTCTGAAAACATTGGAAGTCTTTTAAATGACCATAAATTTAAGACCTACTCAAACCCCAACGGCATTTTATTTAATCCCAAAAGCATTTATAATTGTTTAAATAACATTATAGAAAATAAACCATTTGATGAGAATTTAATTTTAATGCGTGATGATATCTACTACAGCTATCTGCATCACTCTTCTATTAACGATTCGAATAAAAACTCTTTAATAGAAAAAATTAATTTCGAAAACAAAAAGGCTCATCAATTTTTAAAAGAATGCGATCAATTGATCATTACTTTTGGTACTGCGTTTTTATACCATCATTTAGAATTGGATCAACCAGTTGCTAATTGTCATAAACAACCATCAAACAGTTTTGAAAAAAAACGAATTTCAGTCAATGAAATAATAGAAAATTATTCTGATTTGATTCGCAAGCTTCAAAATTTAAACCCAAAACTTAAATTAATATTTACTGTTTCGCCGGTAAAATATTTAAAGGATGGCATTATTGAAAACAATTTAAGTAAATCAACTTTGATCTTAGCTATTCACGAATTATTGAATCAAACCAAAAACTGCTATTATTTTCCGGCTTTTGAACTGGTTAATGATGATCTGCGCGACCACCGTTTTTATAAAGAAGACCTTGCTCACCCAAACGAGTTAGCTATAAACTATATCTGGGAAAA
>JALHPG010000087.1 GCA_022842625.1 Bacteroidia bacterium
AACCAACCAATGAGGGGCTATATTTCTAATAGTTGGGACGTTCCATACTATAAATGCAATACAATAGGCTGTAAATGCAACCGAAATGCCAATATCATTAATAGCCAGTTTGAAAGTATGTTAGATGGCTATAAAGTAAGCAATGAAATTTTACCTTTTATAAAAGACCAATTATTTTTAACCTTTCAAGAACACAACGCTAGTTTAATTGAGAATGAAAGTATTGTAAAATCTCATTTAAAGGAACTTCAAAGTAAAATTGAAAGATTGGAGGAGCGTTTTATTTTAGAAGAAATAACAGCCGACCTTTATAATAAGTATAAAGATAAATTTGTTAAAGAAATTGCTGAAATTTCAAGCCAATTAAAAGAAAACCAAATTGAAATGTCGAAGGTGGAAGATTATATTAATTATTCATTAGATTTTTGCTCAAACCTTAGTAAAATATGGGCTTGCGGGGACTACAACCAACGACAGGAACTGCAAAACATACTGTTTGAGAAGGGTATTATATATAATCGGCAAAAAGACGAATGTCGAAGTGTCGAGCAAAACGAATTTATATATACAATTGCCCAATTATCAAAGGAAACACCAACCTTCGGAGAACAAAAAAAAAATAATTTAACCCCAACTTCGGTTCGCTCAGGTTGAGCGGAGTCGAAACCTTATTAATGAATTCATTTAAAACCCTTCGACTCCGCTCAGAGTGACGATAAATTTACTTCTGTTTATCTTCAACCATAACATCACCCATTAATTTAGGTTGTGGTTCTGGTTTATTTTTTGCTTTTTTTGGTTGAGTAGATGTGTGTTTTACTCTTCCCTTAATAGAGGCTTTTTGTGTTGTGTCTTTAGTGCATTTTTTTACAGTATCGCGTGGCACGTAGGCAACTTTTCCCATCATAATATTTTTATCGGGATTTGATTGTGCGCTACCGAACAAATTAAAACCAAATACAAAAAAAGCTATCAGAGCAAACTTCTGAAAATATTTCCACGACTTAAATTGTTCAAAGAAATGATCGAAACTCATATCATGTAATTGATCAACCTCAAAGCGACCACAAACAGATTCAGCATCTCTTTTTTTTCTAAAAAAATCTTTTATCTCGTTAACAGTTTTGTTGCTAAAATCAACCACATTTTTTTGACAAGACAAACAAAAAGCACCTTTATCATTTGGGGTCATTTTATCCCAATTCTCATGGCAGGGTTCATTTATTGAAATTTTCATACTATTTAAGTTTAAATTATTTATTGTTTTTATTTTCGATCATAACCTCGCCCATTTTCATATTTGAATTGGTTGGTTTTGGATCATTTTTTGGCGCCGCTTTTACCTTAACCCTTTTTACTGTTTTATCTTTAGGATCTTTTTTAACTGCAGTTTTGGAAGTATCATGAGGGATATAAGCCACAGCTCCCATTATTGGATACTTTTCTTCTGGGCTTGTTTGCGCACCGGCGAATAAACTCATCCCAAAAACAAAAAACACTATTAAAGCAGCTTTTTGAAAATATTTCCACTTCATAAATTTGTTAAAGAAATCGTCAAACGTTAAAGCTTCTAACTGACCTTCGTCAAAACGCCCACAAACAATCGAAGTATCAGATTTTTTTTGAAAAAAATCTTTGATCTCTTTAATAGTTTTGCAGCTAAAATCAACCACATTTTTTTGACATGAAAGGCAAAAAGCACCTTTATCATTCGGGGTCATTTTATCCCAATTCTCGTGGCAGGGTTCATTTATCGAAATTTTCATATCCTTTGTTTTCTATTTAGATGCAAGGCAAGAAATTATTCCATAAAAAAACCCGTCTCGATTTAACGAAACGGGTTTAAATTATTTTAATTTTGATCTTAAGCTTTAAAATCCCAAGTTTCCATAAACTTAGTCGTATAGTTTCCGGCTTTAAAATCTTCGTTTTGCATTAATTTAATATGAAACGGAATAGTTGTTTTAACTCCCTCGATCACATATTCACTTAAAGCACGGTGCATTTTTGCAATAGCTTCTTCGCGAGTTTGTGCTACGGTAATTAATTTACCAACCATACTATCGTAATTTGGTGGAATTCTATAACCACTGTAAACATGCGAATCAACACGAATACCATGTCCGCCCGGAGTATGTAAAGTTGTTATAACTCCCGGCGAAGGTGTGAAATTCTTAAAAGGATCTTCAGCATTGATACGACACTCAATAGCGTGTAATTGCGGGTAATAATTTTTACCTGAAATTGGAACGCCTGCAGCAACTAAAATTTGCTCGCGAATTAAGTCGTAATTAATAACTTCTTCAGTAATTGGGTGCTCCACCTGAATACGTGTATTCATTTCCATAAAATAGAAATTACGGTGTTTATCAACCAAAAACTCAATAGTACCTACTCCTTCATAACCAATAGATAAGGCAGCTTTAACAGCGGCATCACCCATTAATTCTCTTAATTCAGGCGTCATAAATGGAGAAGGGGTTTCTTCAACCAATTTTTGGTGACGACGTTGTATCGAACAATCACGCTCGCTTAAGTGACAAGCTTTTCCGTGTTGATCGCCAACAATTTGAATCTCGATATGACGAGGTTCTTCAATGTATTTTTCCATGTACATGGCACCATTACCAAACGCAGCTGTAGCTTCGTGAGTAGCGCTATCCCAAGCTGCCTGAAATTCTTCTTCTTTCCAGATGATACGCATCCCTTTACCACCACCACCTGCGGTAGCTTTAATAATAACAGGATACTTAATATCTTTTGCTAATTGCATGCCTTGATCAGCACTTTCTAATAAACCAACCGAACCGGGAACACAAGGAACACCGGCAGCTATCATGGTAGCTTTAGCATTACTTTTATCACCCATTTGGTTGATCATTTCAGGGCTAGCCCCAATAAATTTAATTTTATTCTGACGACAGATCTCAGAGAATTTAGCATTCTCACTTAAGAACCCATAACCCGGGTGAATAGCATCAGCATTGGTAATTTCGGCCGCTGCAATAATGCTTGCCATATTCAAATAGCTGTCTTTACTAGGCGGTGGACCAATACAAACCGCCTCGTCGGCAAACTTTACGTGTAATGAATCTTTGTCGGCAGTTGAATATACTGCAACTGTTTTTATGCCCATTTCGCGACAGGTACGAATAACCCTAAGGGCAATCTCGCCACGATTGGCTATTAATATTTTTTTAAACATCCTTTTTAAATTTTTAATTTATAAATCTTAAATGTTGAATTAGCTGAATGATCGTGGCAGTACGCCATATCATTCAACATTTGGTATTTAACATTTCTTTAAGATGGATCTACTAAAAATAAAGGTTGGTCATACTCAACCGGAGTTGAATCATTAACAAGAACTTTAACGATCTTTCCTTTAATATCACTTTCAATTTCGTTAAAAAGTTTCATGGCCTCAATGATACAAACAGCTTTACCCGGAGCGATCTCATCTCCTACATTAACAAAAGCAGGCTTATCCGGTCCGGCAGAACGGTAAAAAGTACCGATCATTGGTGATTTAATTGTAATGTATTTTGCATCATCTCCACTATTCGAAACAGGGGGTGCAACTTTAATTTCTGATGGTTCTTGAATAGGCGCTACATTTACTGCCGGAGCAGCAATTGCAGGGGCGCTGGCATAAACAGGTGCAGCCTGCATTAATACAGGAGTCGCAGTTTTAGGCGTTCTGATAACAATTTTAATTTCTTTTGTTTCTAATTCAACTTCGCTTACTCCGCTTTTTGAAACAAATTTTATTAAATCTTGGATTTCATTTAATTTCATGCTTAAAATGTTTAGTTTGTTAGTGGGGGCAAAAATAACTGTATTTTTAAATAAAAAAAGGGATTTCTAGCTTGTTTCTTAACAAAAAGCTAGTTTTTTACTCATTTTCGTCTAAAAACCAACAATTTTCGACAAAAAAAAAGCTACCAAAAAGGTAGCTTTTAAATAATTTAATTTACAATTAAAATAAAAGTCCAATATTTATTCTAATAGCTCTCATAAAATAACCCTGATTTAATTCATTGCTATCAGTATTGGTTGCTTTTACCAAATATTTCGAATCTTTTTTCATTAAATTGGTGAAAGATTGAAAATAATTAAGTGAAAATACTACAGAAGTACTACCTCCTAATCTATACTCAGTTCCCATACCTAAGTTCATACCTAATCTCATAGGAACTAATGAACCATCCTTGGAGATATCGATCTTTGTTTTTGAAAGGTCTGCATCCGACACAAAAGCTGTGGTTGTAGTAGTTCCTGAAACTGTTGATTTAATCCCACTAACATAACTGTCATTTGCTTTTAATCCTGCTCTAATTCCTAATTCTCCACCAAACAAAGCAAAATATCGTGCACCACCATATTCTTCCGTCATCATTTTTAAGATCAAGGGAATAGTAACAAAAGTAGATTTATACTGTCTGTCTTTTAATACCACCTGTGTATTACCATTTGCGAATTTGATCTCGTCAGTAATAACTCCTTTATTAGATTCTACATATTGACCTTCGCTATTAATCACTGCATTTACGCTAAAATCAGCCTCGTTACGGTAATTAATATAACCACCCTCAAAATCTCCACCAATACCGGTAGAAAAATGAACGATCTTAGATAATTTAAATTCCATCATCAAACCAAATCCAAACCCAAAATTTGCACCGGCAGCTTTTGAATTTACATTGTCACTTTTAAACCAAGTTGGTTGTGGTGTGGCTCTAATCCCAAAACGAAATTTTTTATCAAACTCATTTTGTTTATCAGAAGGTGTATCTTGAGCGTTTGAAGAAGCGCCAAGCATACAAATCGAAATAAAAGTAAAAAGTATTTTTTTCATCATTATTTTATTTTATAATTAACTTTACAAATATAAAAATTTACTTCATGTATAAAAGAATTCTTTTTTTACCAGTTTTCATATTACTTCTTATTGGATGTACAAGAAATGAATTGGATGTTGATATAGCTGACATAGATGTTAAACCTTTAGAAATATTGAGATTAGAAGACGATATTTTTTCTGTATCAGAGGCTAATTTTGAAGAAAAAAATAAAGCAATGAATATAAAATACGGTCCCTTTTATGAGCACTATGTAACAAGTTTTCTTAATAAAGGTGGCGTTAATGATAGTTTATACAGATCGACCTTATTAAGTTTTAATAACGACAAGGATATGAAAGAAACATATGCTTATGTAAAAAAACTTTATCCGAAGGCAACGATTGAAGAAATAAATAACGAATTAACAAATTGTGTAAAACGCTTTAAATATCATTTTCCAAAAAGAAAATTGCCAACAAAATTAATTACCTGCACAACCGGTTATAATTATGCTGTTGCCTATACCGATAGCGCCTTGATATTGGGCTTAGATATGTATTTAAATGACACGACCATGTTTTATAAAATGCTAAACACGCCAATGTATCAACTTCGCACAATGAATCAGAATTATATTTTACCCAATGTAGTTAAAGGTTGGATGCTTACTGAATTTGACAACTCACAACCTGTTAATACCTTACTTTACCACACAATTTTTTACGGTAAATTATTTTATGCAATTAATGCGCTGCTCCCGAACGCAAATGATAGTTTAATAATTGGCTACAACACAAAACAAATGAGCTATTGTAAAGAAAACGAAAAAAACTTATGGGGCTATTTTGCTGAAAAGAATCGACTTTACGAAAACAATTTAAAAACTGTACAGGAACTTACAACAGATGGTCCGTTTACCGGTGCAATAAGTAAGGAATGTCCGCCGCGCATTGCCATGTGGGTAGGCTGGCAAATTGTGCGTAGTTACATGAAAAACAATAAAGATGCAACTTTAGAAAAATTAATGAATGAATCCGATCCTCAAACAATTTTAAGCAAAAGTAAATACAGACCATAAGTTTATTTATACCAAAGGAACTCTGAGTATAAAAAGTTTTGGTGGAATTTTATTTTATTAAACAGCAAAAAAGAAAAAAGGCGGAACATTTAAAATGTTCCGCCTTTTTAAATTATTAATTAATACTTATTTCTTTTTAACCGCTTTTTTAGCAGACTTTTTTACTACTTTTTTAATTACAGCTTTATTTGCTGAAGCTTTTTTAACCGGCGCTGCCTTTTTAGAAGCCGCTTTTTTAACAGGAGCACTTTTGGTTACTGCTTTTTTAACAGGCAATGTTTTTACAACTGTTTTCTTAGCTGCAGATTTTTTTGCGCCTTTTTTATCAAACGCTTTTGGAACCTGCGCAACGATCATTTTCTTTACATCATCCAAAGACAGCTCAGCTAACTCATCAGGTGTAAATTTACCGCCGCCATCTTTTATTAATTTTAAAACCAATTTACCAAATTTCACAATTGGTCCCCAACGTGCATTTTCGATCGAAATTTTTTCTTCAGGCCAATTTTGAATATAACGGTTTGCTTCTTTCTCTAATTTTTTCTCGATCAATTCATTAATATCACTTTGTGATAAATTATCAAAATCATAAGCTCTAGGTACATTAATAAATAAACCTTCGTACTTAATAAATGGTCCAAATCTGCCTTTTCCTTTTGTTACACCCTTACCTTTATACTGAGCAACAGGAGCATCTGCCAATTCTTTTTCTTTAATAATTGCAATAGCACCATCCATATCCAAACTTAATGGATCAATGGTTCTTGGTATAGAAATAAAAGCTTCGTCTAACTTAATATATGGACCAAAACGACCAACACCAACAATTACTTCTTTACCTTCGTAAGTACCTAAATTCATAGGTAATTTAAAAAGATCAAGCGCCTCTTCTAATGTTATAGTTTCTATACTTTGAGTTTTTCTTAAACTTGCAAAACGTGGTTTTTCTTCAGACCCTTCAATGGTTTCGCCAATTTGTGCTAAGGGACCAAAACGACCAATACGCACAATTACAGGTTTACCCGAAACAGGATCATTTCCTAAGGCACGCTCACCGCTTGCACGCTCACTATTCTCAGAAGTTGTTTCAACAGTTTTGTGAAAAGGTGTGTAAAAACCCTTCAACATTTTTTGCCAATCTAAATTTCCTTCTGCTATTTCGTCAAACTCTTCTTCAACTTTAGCGGTAAAATTAAAATCCAAAATAGTTGGAAAATATTGTAACAAGAAATCATTTACAACCATTCCAATATCCGTTGGAAATAATTTTGATTTCTCTGCGCCTGTATTTTCAGTTTTAATATCTTTCTTAACGTTTTTATTTACAAGAGTAAATTGAACGTATTGTCTTGGAGTTCCTTCTCTATCGGTCTTCTCAACATAATTACGTTTTTGAACCGTACTAATAGTTGGTGCATAAGTACTCGGACGACCGATTCCTAACTCCTCTAATTTCTTTACTAAACTAGCCTCAGTGTATCTTGCAGGGTGATGCGTAAAACGTTGTGTAGCGCTGATCTCCTGGCTTTCTAATTTTTCGCCAACTTTCATTGGTGGTAACATTGATGAATTTTCTTCGTCAGAATCTTCATCATCCGTTCCTTCCATGTACACTTTTAAAAAACCATCAAACTTTAACACTTCACCTTGCGCAACAAACAATTCAGTTGCTCCGCTAACTTTAACTTTAGCGGTTGTTTTTTCTAATTCAGCATCGCTCATTTGAGATGCAATGGTGCGCTTCCAGATCAGATCATATAAACGTTGTTCGTTACGTTCACCTTCAATAGCAGTTCTGTCAATATAAGTAGGACGAATAGCCTCGTGAGCCTCTTGTGCGCCTTTACTCTTGTTTTTATATTTACGAGGATTAAAATATTTTGCTCCGTAGTTAGCGTTAATGGCTTTGTTAGCCTGATCCATTGCTGTTTCCGATAAATTAACGGAGTCAGTTCTCATGTAAGTGATCTTTCCTGCCTCATACAAACGTTGTGCTACTTGCATGGTTTGAGCAACAGAAAATCCTAATTTACGAGCAGCTTCCTGTTGTAATGTAGATGTAGTAAAAGGCGCAGCCGGCGAACGTTTCGCAGGTTTGGTCTCTAAACTTTCAATGGTATAAGATGCAGCTTTACACTTTTCTAAAAATGCCTGTGCTTCGGCTTCTGTATTAAAACGTTTATCTAATTCTGCTTTTAAAATTCCTGTTCCAACTTTAAATAAAGCGGATACTTTGTATGCAGAAGTAGAAGTGAATTTTTGAATTTCGCGCTCACGCTCTACAATTAACCTAACGGCTACGGACTGTACACGCCCTGCCGATAAACTCGGACGAACTTTGCGCCATAAGATGGGTGATAATTCAAAACCTACTAACCTGTCTAATACACGGCGCGCCTGCTGTGCGTTAACTAAATTAATATCAATTTCGCGTGGATTTTCGATAGCTTTTAATATCGCAGGCTTGGTAATTTCATGAAAAACAATTCGCTTTGTATTCTTTTTTGTTAATCCTAAAGTTTCGTATAAATGCCAGCTAATCGCCTCCCCTTCGCGGTCCTCATCGGATGCGAGCCAAACCATATCGGCTCCCTTTGAAAGTTTTCTTAATTCGGCAATAACTCGTTCCTTATCCGGCTGAACTTCGTAAGTAGGCGTAAAATTGTTCTCAATATCAACCCCAAAACCCTTTTTTACAAGGTCTCTGATGTGACCGAAACTTGATTTAACCGTAAAATCTTTTCCTAAAAATCCTTCTATTGTTTTGGCTTTTGCCGGGGACTCAACTATAACTAAATTTTTCGCCATGTATACTATATATATGTATGTGAATTAAAAGTTCGGGTTTAAACTCAAAAATTAAGGTATTTTAATCCTAAATTTTGATTTTTGACCGCTTTTAAAGTTTGCAAAGGAAAAAAATAAATAACACAAATTCCAAAAATTTAAATTTTAAGCTCTTTTTTTTGGAAAAGTACCATAAAAATGTTAAAAATATGTCAAATTGGCATAAATTTCATACTTTTGAAAGTTCAAAATGAATTTAGAAGGAAAAATTATAGACGAAGAGATCCAAGGGCAACCCTTAATGGTTGAATCAAAATTGGTGAACGGCAAAAAAATGTTTTTGGAGAGTTACGGCTGCGCAATGAATTTTAGCGATAGCGAAATTGTAGCCTCCATTTTAATGGATAATGGTTATACCACCACCCAAAATTATGAAGAAGCGGATATTATTTTTGTAAACACTTGCGCTATTAGAGATAATGCCGAGCAAAAAGTGCGTAATCGCCTAAATGATTTTAAGCGCGTAAAACAAAAAAATCCAAAAGCTTTGGTTGGCGTTTTGGGCTGTATGGCCGAACGCTTAAAATCACAATTTTTAGAACAGGAAAAATTAGTTGATATAGTTGTAGGACCAGACTCTTACCGCGATCTGCCAAATTTAATTGAAGAAGCAGAAGATGGACATAAGGCCATTAATGTTATTTTAAGTAAGGAAGAAACTTATGCCGATCTAACCCCTGTAAGATTAGGTACAAATGGTGTTACAGCCTATATAAGTATTATGCGCGGCTGCGATAACATGTGCAGTTTTTGTGTAGTGCCTTTTACCAGAGGCAGAGAGAGAAGCAGAGATCCTGAAAGTATTGTTGCAGAAGCAAAAGATCTATTTGAAAAGGGATATAGAGAGGTTACTTTATTAGGCCAAAACGTTGATAGTTATTTATACAGTGGTGGTGGCCTAAAAAAAGAGACTTTAACCGATGAACAAAAAAAACTGGCAACCAATTTTGCTCAGTTGTTAGAAAAAGTTGCTTTAGTTAGTCCGGAATTACGTGTGCGTTTTTCAACCTCGCATCCAAAAGATATGACGGATGAAGTTTTGGAAACTATTGCTAAGTATGAAAATATTTGCAAATACATTCACTTACCCGTACAAAGCGGCAATAGCAGAATTTTAGAAGCCATGAACCGCGGCTACACAAGAGAATGGTACTTAAATAGAATTGATGCGATAAACAGAATAATACCGGGTTGTGGAATTAGTACAGATATTATTACAGGGTTTTGTACCGAAACAGAAGAAGATCATCAAGACACTTTAAGTTTATTAAAACAAGTACAATACGATTACGGATTTTTATTTATGTATAACGAAAGACCAAAAACTTTAGCAGAACGTAAATTTAAAGATGATGTACCCGATGCTGTAAAAAGCAGAAGACAAAGTGAGATAGTTGCGTTACAACGCGAAAACAGCGCCATAAAAACAAAAGCAGGCGTTGGCAAAGTGCATAAAGTTTTGATAGAAGGTTTTTCGAAAAAATCAGATGAGATGTTTATGGGAAGAAATACACAGAACACAGTGGTAGTTTTTCCTAAATTAAATTATAAAAAGGGCGATTATGTAAATGTATTGGTAACAAGCTGCACGTCTTCGACGTTGATTGGCGAGATAGTAAGCCACTAATTTCACGAATTACACAAATTAATGATTTATTAAAAATCCAAAAAATAGAATCAAATTATAAAATAAAAATTAGTGCCAATTAGTGGAATTCGTGGCAAAAAATTGAATAAATGAATACGCAAGATCTAAAACAAAAATTCGGAATTATAGGAAATAACCCATTGCTTGAAAGAGCTGTGGATATTGCACGCCAGGTTGCACCAACAGATCTTAACGTAGTGATCAACGGCGAGAGTGGTACAGGTAAAGAAGTTTTTCCACAGATCATTCATCAAAATAGTGCGCGTAAACATGGTCCGTATATTGCAGTTAACTGCGGTGCGATTCCGGAAGGAACGATCGATAGCGAATTGTTTGGTCACGAAAAAGGCGCATTTACAGGTGCTACAGAAGCTCGTAAAGGTTATTTTGAAGTGGCGAATGGCGGAACTATTTTTTTAGATGAAGTTGGCGAGTTACCATTATCAACCCAAGCGCGTTTATTAAGAGTTTTAGAAAGCGGCGAATATATTAAAGTTGGTAGCAGTAAAGTTTTAAAAACAGATGTTAGAGTTGTTGCGGCAACCAACATAAATTTTTATCAGGCTTTAGAAAAAGAAAAATTCAGACCCGATCTTTATTACCGATTAAATACTGTTCCAATTTATCTTCCTCCTTTAAGAGAAAGAAAAGAAGATATTCATTTATTATTCAGAAAATTCACAAATGATTTTGCTGCAAAATACCGCATGCCGGGAATTAAATTAACGGCAGATGCAGAGCAGGTTTTAGTAAATTATTTTTGGCCCGGAAATATTCGTCAGTTAAAAAACATTGCAGAACAAATTTCTATTATTGAAAAAAACAGAGAGATTAATGCTGATCTGCTTTTAAAATATTTACCTCAATACAATTCAAGTAATGTACCAACGGTTTTAAGAACCGATGGTTTTAGCGCAGGATCTAGCTTTGATACTACTGATAAAGAAATTATCTTTAAAGTTTTACGAGATACACGCGCCGAATTAAATGATCTTAAAAAAGTAGTTTACGATCTGGTTTCTAATGCTACCGGAAAAATTAATGCCGTAAATTCAGATGACGTTCAAATCATTAATCGCATCTATAATGCAGGCGGAGAATCTAACAAAGAAACTTCTGCATTAAGTTTTCACACACCGGCTTTGCAAGCAAACAATGGCAATGCGCAGGTGATAGAAGTTGAAGAAACATTATCATTACAGGATAAAGAAATTGACATGATAAAAAAAGCATTACGTAAGCATAAAGGCAAACGTAAATATGCTGCCAAAGAATTAGGAATAAGTGAAAGAACACTTTACCGAAAAATTAACGAATATAAAATTGAAGAATAAGTTTGATTCGTTTAATTACATATTTTCTTTTTTTATCAATTGCTTTTAGCAGCTGCAAAACAACCGTTTCGCTAAGCGGTGCAACTATTCCGCCCGAGGCAAAAACAATAAGTGTTGGCTTTTTTACTAATAATACCACTTTGGGTGCTCCAAGTTTATCGCAACGTTTTACCGAAAAATTACGAGATGTTGTTTCGCAACAAACAAATTTAGCTTTGATAAAACAAAACGGCGATCTGCAATTTGAGGGCTATATTTCGGATTATAATGTTTCACCAATTGCAATTTCTGCAGATCAAGCCAGTCAAAACAGAATGACCATTTCGGTAAATGTAAAATACACCAATAAATTTGAGGTCTCAAAAAACTTTGAACAAACCTTTACGCGCTTTAAAGATGTGGCCAGCGATATTAATATTTCTGCTGCTGAACCCGAATTAGTTACCGAAATTTACAGACAATTAACCGAAGATATTTTTAACCGAGCATTTAATAATTGGTAAGATGCAAGCTGCCGAACTATTAAAATATATTAAAGATCCGAACTTGCTTGATAAGCAGAGTACGGCAGAGTTGCAAAAACTTGTAAATGATTTTCCATACTTTCAAACGGCGCATTTATTATTAAGCATGTCGGCTAAAAAATGGGATGCATCCATTTATCAGCAAAGCCTAAAAAAAACAGCCATCGTTGCAACAAATCGTGCGCACCTTTTTCATTTAATTAATCAGGCAGAAAATGAACCAGTTGTTGAAAAAGAAGTTGAACCTGTTAGTGTTAAACAAGCAATTATTGAAGAAAAAATTATTGTAAAACCTGTAGCGGAAGAAATTAATAAACAAGAAGAACTTAAACACGAACTGGATATTTTAAAAGCAACCGATGTTGTAACCGAAACTAAAAAAGAAGAAATTGAAGTTGCTACTAAAAAGGTAGTAATTGCCGAAGAAGTTTTAGAAAAAGAAATTGAAAAACAAGTTGTTGCTGCCTACATTGAAAAAGAAATAAATAAAACACAAGAACTTTATAATCCAACTAAAGTAAAAGAAGAACCTGAGAATTTTAGCGACTGGTTATTATTTTTAAAGAAAAACAACGGACAATCTTATCAAAATATTGAAGATCAAGTAAACGAGAAAAAAGAAAGAAAACTTACTCCAAAGATCAAAGACGTTCCAACTAATCCAATTGAAACAAACAAAACACTTTCTCAAAAAGAAAAAAATAAAGCATTAATTGATAAAATAATTGAAACCAATCCAGGGCTAATTCGAAACAAAGAAGAACCTAAATTTTACACCCCCGATACGAAGGCAAAAGAGAGCTTAATTGAGAATGAACACCTCGTTACAGAGACTTTAGCCAAGATTTATGCTTTGCAAGGTAGTGTAAATAAGGCAGTTAGAGCTTATGAGATATTAAGTTTGAAATTTCCGCAAAAAAGTGCTTACTTTGCATCCCTAATTCAAAAATTAAAAAACAACCAATAAAAAACACATAACATGATCTTTTCAATTTTAATTATTTTAGTGTGCATTTTACTAATATTAGTAGTATTAGTTCAAAACTCAAAAGGTGGTGGTATCCAAAGTCAATTTGGTGCTGCAACTCAAATTATGGGTGTTAAACGTGGTACTGAGTTCATTGAAAAAGCAACTTGGGGTTTAGCAATGGCTTTAATTCTTTTAAGTGTGTTAATGGCACCAAAAAGCAGCATGACTCCAACAACAACTGAAGAAAGTGGTTCTATTGCTAAAAAGAAAGCACAAAGCGCAGTTGCTATACCTCAACAACAAGCTGCTCCGGCTGCACAGCCAGCTGCACCTGCTGCACAACCTGGTCAATAATTTAATTTTATAAAATATAAAAAGCCATCCTCCAAAAAGGGTGGCTTTTTTTTATGCCTTCAATTTAAGGTTTAAAGCCTCTTTTAAACAGCTATTATGTTAACACATAGTTGAGTTTAATTCTTATTATTTTAACTGCGTTATTTAACTTTATAAAAAAATTAGTTATGCAGGTTTTTAAATTTGGTGGTGCTTCTGTAAAAGATGCTGATTCGGTAAAAAATGTTGCTTCCATTTTAAAAAAACAAGCTAACCAAGCTACCATTGTTGTTATTTCGGCAATGGGTAAAACAACCAATAAATTAGAGCAATTAGTTAATGCTTATTTTTATAAAGATGGTGATATAGAAACTATTTTAACCGAACTTAAAACCTATCACCTTTCTATTTTAAATCAATTAATTCCAAACAAAGCAAATGGTATTTTCAATGATATTGAAAATGTGTTTGTAGAACTTTTATGGGCTTTGGAAGAAGAGCCCTCATCAACCTATAATTACCATTACGACCAATTAGTTTCTCAAGGTGAAGTATTGGCCACTAAAATTGTTTCGGCGTATTTAAATGAAGTAGAAATAAAAAATAAATGGGTAGATGCGCGTGGGTTTATTCAAACAGATAATTCTTATCGCGAAGGAAAAGTAAATTATGAATTAAGTGAGCATTTAATTCAAACAGAATTGCTGCCTATTTTTAATTCATTTAATATTATTGTTACGCAAGGTTTTATTGGCGGAACTTCAGAAAACTTTACCACTACGCTCGGACGCGAAGGAAGTGATTACACTGCTGCCCTACTCGCTTATTTTACAGATGCTAAACAGGTTATTATCTGGAAAGATGTACCGGGTGTTTTAAATGCCGACCCGAAATATTTTAAGAACGCAAAAAAAATTGATGAATTAAATTACCACGATGCCATCGAATTAACTTATTATGGAGCATCTGTTATTCATCCAAAAACCATCAAACCATTACAAAACAAAAACATTCCGCTTTATGTAAAATCGTTCATCAATCCGCAAGAAGCAGGAACCATCATAAAAGACAGTGATAAAAGAAGCAACGCAACAAGTTATATTTTTAAGGTAAATCAAATTTTATTATCCATTCAACCAAAAGATTTTAGTTTTATTGCCGAAGATAATCTAAGCAACATATTTACTTTGTTTTCAAAATACAATGTACACGTTAACATGATGCAGAACTCCGCCATCAGTTTTAGCGTTTGTACCGATTATGACGAACATAAAATTGAACCCCTGCTAAAAGATCTTCAGCAACAGTTTAAAGTGCTTTATAATAAAGATGTAGAGCTTATGACCGTTCGTAACTACGATCAGGATATTATTGCCAACCTTACCGAAAATAAATTGGTAATTATTGAACAAAGAAGTAGAAACACTCTGCAAATGGTGATGAAGGAGGATTCTGCGTTTTAGAAGAATAGATATTCTAGTCTTTAAACAGCATTAACAAAAAAGCCTTCCCTTTAAAAAGAGAAGGCTTCCGATTAGTAATTGTAAATTTTAATCCTTTACAACCTTGATAACTTTTAAAACAGAAGTTGAGTTACTTACTTTTACAAGATAAACACCTGCAGCCATATCATTCATGCTCATGGTTAGTTTTCCTTCTTTGTCAGAAATATTATCAAACGTAGATCGTAAAATTTGTTTGCCTTGCAGATCTATAACTTGTAATGTTAATTGATTTGAGTTAACATTTTTATAGTTTAAATTCAATTCATCTTTAATTGGCGATTCGATAAAAAACTCCGAAATACTATTGTTCTCGGCAATACCGGTAGCTATACAATTTGTTAAAGTGGCTGTATATGGAATTTTATTATATTCAGTAATCGTTAAAAGTAAATTCTGATTTGTGCTGTAGGTTTGGGTTAAAACAATACTTGTATTAGAACCGGTAATTAGAGATGTTCCTATAACTTGATTGTTTTGAGAGATACTGGCATACGTATTTACGCCTGCTGTAGCAGATAATGGAAACGATGTAGTGTTAGGCATTATGCATGGTGCATGAGAAGCAACAATAGGTGAAGGATTTAAAGAACGGAACATGCAAGATGGATCGCCAAACATAACCCAAGTTTCCATAACCTCCTTGCCGGTGTTGGTAGGATAAGCATCTAACATATGCATTTCAGCATTATAAAATAAGCCGCC
>JALHPG010000088.1 GCA_022842625.1 Bacteroidia bacterium
AATCTTTTGTAATTACTGAATTACCCGCATGATATGAAAATAAATCTGATAACTTTTCATTTCTGAAATTATAATTAGATTCTACTTCAACGTTTAGTTTTTCTATTTGTTTTTTATAGTCAACAATTTTAGATTTTACATCAGTTACTGATTCATATTTTTTAATTACCTGTAATTGTTCCTCAAGATTTATTTCTCCGTTTTCGTTAACAGGAATTGGTATTAGTAGTTTTAAAACTCTTTCCATAGAACACTTTTTATTGAAGTCGAAACCTTCAGCAATCATTGATTCTTGGATTATTATTTTTAAATAATCATAAATCACTTTTCCTTCGTAATGTGGTTTGATCTTAAGTAATTTTACTTTTTCGTATGGAACGAACATTGCTTTTCTGTGAAAAACGTAATTAGAACTCCCATCTTTATTCCACGTTAATAGATTTTCGTATTTCTTCCATTTACTATCTTTTGTGACCCATCCGAAAATTAAATTTTCGTCTTTAGATGCAGAATATACAGGGATAGAAAAATTGGTTGTTTTCGTTAAACTTACATTAACTTTCTTTAATCCGGAATTTGTAGGTGGTGAATCTAAAATATCGCTAATCAAAAATTGAGTGAAGGTTACTTTAGATTTTTTTTTTTCAGACAATTGAATTATCTCTTGTTTTAAAGAAAGAATATTATTTGAAACATCTTCTAATAAATCAGAAAACTCATTAATTTTTATTAAGGTTTCTTCTTCTAAAACGCCAAGATCAATTTTTTCATCTTTACTCCAATTATTATCAATTGTCCAATTATTTTCGATATTCTCTTCAAAGAATTTATAAGGAATAATTTTACAACGTTTTTCACTATTTATTTTCTCATATCCTATTTTGTTTCCTTTGAAAAAAGAAAATAATGTCACAGCATCTTGTAAATCATTTTGATCAATATCAAATCTATAAATATCTCTTGTTTCCCCAATTTCGCTACATAAATATGTAAATACTGGTGTTTTTTGAATCTCTTTTTTATTGGCTTTTTTTGTTATAGCTAGTATATAAGTTTTCTTTGGTGTTGTAAAAAATGTTTTTGTAGGTAACGAGATAATACCATCAATAATACATTCATCTAGCATGAACTTTCTTAAATGCTTATCATTTTGTCTGTTTAATATTCCATCTGGAATTACTACAAAAGCTTTTCCATTGGGTTTTAATGCACGGATAATCCATTCCATGAATAAGCCCTCTACTCCAAGCGCATTAATTTTGTAATAAGGTTTTAAAGATCCATCTTTTGATATTTCTTCCTTTAGGTTACTACTACCACTTGTAACATATGGTGGATTCGTAAGTATTAAATCATATTCATTTTCAATTGGATCTGAAAGAGTTCCAAGTATTGAATTTGTTTTGAGCGTGAAGCTTTTATTAAATAAGTCTGAAAACTGTTTTGTTATACCAGTGTTTTCTTTTATTAAATCAGAAAAATAAATTAACATATTGGCTTTAGCCAATATTATTGTTTTTTGTTCGTCTTTATCAAAGCCTTTATCAAAACCATGTATAGTGATCTTGTCTTTTATTGTACCTTTTGTAATATCAAAAAACTCATCTAATCTTGTAATAATCGGTTCTAATAAGAATTTACCTACGCCACACGCAGGGTCACATATTTTAATTCCGCTTTTAATATCATCTTTTGACATTTCAACAATAGCCCTGACAACTTTAATTGGTGTAAAGAATTGTCCCCAATTTTTTTTGCTTATACTTTCTTTCAAAAAACTTTCAAAAAGTTGACTTTTGAAATCATAATCAATATGTTCTAATTTACCGTAGTCGTTGAATTTGTTTAATACTTTTCTGAAAACTACGCTATAACCTGCAACAGCTTTTTGGTCTTTACTGACGAAAATAGTACCATTGATGATAGTCGTATTGTCTATTGGGTTATATGGAAATAATTCTTTTATTTTTTTTCTAATCGAATCCGCATAATGTTCTAATACCTCATCATCTGTATTTTCTTTGTACAGTTTCATCAAACTGTAAAAGTTATGAGATCCTTTTAATACTTTAAGGTCACTTAGATATTTAAAAATAAAAAGTTCAACAAAAGTATATAAACAATTTTCTGGTGTAGCCCCACTTACGCTCCATATGTCTTGCCAAATTTGTTTTGCTAAGTCAGTAGGATTAACAAGTTTTTTAGGTTTTAATTGATTATTTTTTTCATTAATTGAGAAATTAATTTTTTCAATTAAATCTGGCAACTTCTCGTCATTAGGGTCGAAGTTGATTTTTATTTCAAGACCCTTTTCATCTTTAATTCTTTTACCTGTTGCTACATTAACCCAAACTGTCTCTTTTGTATCTGTTGCTATTATAAGTTTTGAACCTATAGCTTTCGCTACTTCAATTTCTTGTTGAATTGCTTTATCTTGTTGTTGTTTGGTTTTAAACTCACTTGGTTTTTTATATTCAATAACTGCAATAACTGATTTTCTTAATACAATTATTCCATCAACTTTTTTCTTTTCTACGCCTTTATAATCTACATTCCTAATAATGGCATGTTCTTTAAGCGATTTAATCGAGGTTGCTCCTATACTATAAAAGTCCCATTTCCCAATTTTCCCAGGATTTTTTAAAAGGTCTCTTTGTAAAAGTTCTTCACTCATAATTTTCTTTCTAATTTTAATTAAAACCTAAATTTCCTTGTTTTGTATTTTTACTTTTAATGTATTTCACTTTTTCTTCAGCAAGAGTTAAAACATTTTTCGAACATTTCTTCTCATAAATGTTATTAGCTATTTGTTCACTATAAAACTCATCTTTTAATTCATCTAAGTTTAACTTGAATATTTTTGATAGTTTAGGCAATGCTTTATAATCTAATTGCTTTTTTCCATTTTCAATTTTACTTAATGCGCCTGAATCAATATTTAATTGAGCGCCTAGTTTCGTAAGCGTAAACCCCTTTTCAGTACGTAATTTTTTTATGTATTCTCCTAAACTTTCTTTTACCATCTTGACAAATATATCTTGACAATTTGAACAAAAATAAACAAAGTATTGAATAAACTTAATCTAATTGTTCTTTTTTTTGAACGTTCAATTATTAACGGCTAAAGTACTGTAAATCAAAACGCTAAATTGCTATAAATTGTAGCATTACGTAAAATACAACAAAATCAAAGCCATACGCCTGTGGCTGTGCGCCTTTGACTGAGCGGACGCGAGATGCGCAAAAATGTGCTAAAAGCACGCCGTTTTGTTGTGCGATTGGAATTTAGCTCTTTTGGTTTTTGCCTGTCTTTTGCAAAAAACAAATGTGCTAAATTAGGGATAGCCAATTCGGGTTTTTTCAAACCCGCAAAAAGGGAAGGAAAATAAAAAACTAAAAACCGTTTCTATTTCCCTAAACTGTTTCTATGAAACCCTGTTCTAATTGTTCTAAATTGTCTTGAAAAAAGCATTGTTGTCAACCGAATAATTTTCTACGGAGATTTCTGGGTGCATTACTGGTAACGTTTTGCAGCTTTACGTTCGGCGGGCTTTTGAACACTCTAGTGTCTAAACCCACAAAACTAAATTAGTAGCCGAAATGCTGCCTCTTTTTTTGCTTGTATGAAAATACAACTTTCTGCGCAGCAGGCAAAATTACAAGCAAAAAACTTATACTTCCGCCCGCTGACGCAAAGGTGCTGTTATGTATCAGTGCGCCCTACCTAGTTTACACACAGGTACGTGTCCGCATATTTTTTTATGAGGTTAGTTGGTCAGTCTGCCGAATGTTTAGTTTGGAACACTGTTTTTATTTTTTACTGTGCGATAGGCGAGGCAATTTGAAAAATTGCTTGTTCTAATAACCACACAGGCGGGGTGGAAATTTTGCAAGCTTATTTGGCGCAAACTAAAATTATTGCCTTTGAAAATAAGCGACCAAATGTGCTTGCAAAATGTGCTGTGGCTTTTGAACACAGTTCAGCACACTTAGTTCTATGTACACAGGTCAGCAAATTGTGACGGCTTAGTGGTCTATGCGGTTAGGTCGGTATACATTTAAAAAAACAGCAGTTAGATTTGCTTTTTCGTATACTTTTTAGAGTGATGAGTATTTTTAATTTAGTTTGAATTATATTGTTTTAAATTTATACATTTGCGATAGTATTGGTTCATTTATTAAATAAATGATTAAAAGGGAATGAAGTTAAACTCTTCAACTGTCCCGCAACTGTAAGTTGTAAAGTGTATTACAAATAACCATTAAACTGCCCAACAGTTTGAGAAGGTGTAAAACATATGCAACAAGTCAGGAGACCTGCCAAGACTAATAACACAAGTACCTTCGTGGATTGGGGTAGTGTAATATGCAGGAGAAACATGAATTAAAATATTGCGGACGCTGCTTTGTACAATTTATGTGCAAAGTTGGAGATGTATTGACTTGTCAATGTTCTTCGGTTCAGCTTTCACAATTCACGAAAGATTTTTTATTAGAAACAAAGTACGATTGCCTTTGTGTTAGTTGTATGACTGAGATAAATGTATTAGTAAATACTAATCCGGATCGAATCTCTCCAAATCCATCCTATTTAATTGAACAGTTACACTATTACAAAGAAGGCGGTTATTTTGTGTTTACCGAACTATATCATTATTTAAAAGGGCAATGTTGTGGCAATAAATGTCGCCACTGTGCTTATGGCAATAAAAAACAAATCAATGGAGCTACAGGAACAAATTAAGCAAGCAGAAACTAGAATATTTAAAGCAGTATTCCCAAACACCACAAATCATTACGATACTTTGTTTGGTGGAACTGCCATGCAATTAATGGACGAGGTTGCATTTATAGCGGCAACACGTTTTTCAAGACAAAGGATGGTTACAGTTAATAGTGACAGAATTGATTTTAAAAAGCCAATACCACACGGCACTATTATAGAATTAATAGGTAAAGTAAGTTATGTAGGAAATACAAGCTTAAAAATTAAAGTGGAAGTATTTATAGAGCAAATGTATTCTACTGTAAGAGAAAAAGCTATAACTGGCGAGTTTACTTTTGTTGCTATTGATGAAAGCAAAAAACCAGTAAGCATTCTTTTGAAAGAAAATACTCCTATTAGTTAAAACTAAATTGGAGTATAACAATTATAAAAAAAACTTAATTCTATATAATAATAAATAAACCATCAAATCAAAAAACCAGAAAATGAAAAAACAATTACAAAAAATTAAAGCAGTAGCTATTTTAGCTTTTGCAACAATAGGTTTAAACGCCCAAACAACAGCCGATTTTCAAAATCTAACACTAACGCCTAACTCTTTTTACAATGGCTCCAATGGCACACCAACGGCAACCTCAGTCAATACGTTTACAAGTGGTAATTGTGTTTTTCCAAATAAATGGAATGGCAGCTTTGGTGGTTACTGGGAAAATGGCTGGTCGTATAGTAATATGAAAGATAGCACAACAGCTGGTTCGGCAAATCAGTATAGCGCAAGAACAGCAGTTGGATATTCGAACTCTACCATTTACACTATAGCTAAAGGCGGTTCTAAATTGAAATTTAATGCGAATGCTCAAGGTAAGCAAATGGCTGGTTTTTACGTTACTAATAGTTCTTACGCAGCAATTAGTATGCGTGATGGAGACATGTTCGCGAAAAAATTTGGAGGCACAAGCGGTAATGATCCTGATTGGTTTAAATTAAAAGTGCAAAAATACTTTGGCGGAGTTTTAGCTCTTGATAGCGTAACCATTTATTTGGCAGACTACCGTTTTGCAAACAACTCTCAAGATTATATTCTTAAAACATGGCAGTATGTTGATTTAACAAGTTTAGGAAATGTAGATAGTTTATTGTTTAATTTATCATCAAGTGATGTAGGCGGATTTGGAATGAATACACCAAGCTATTTTTGCTTAGATAATTTCACTACGCTTAATTTAGTTACAGGTATTAAAGAAGTTTCTGCTTTTGAAAAAAACACGCATATCTACCCGAATCCTACAAATTCAGAACTAAATATTATCACACCTAACTATGTAGAAAAAATTGAAATTTACAATCAGCTTGGTGCTGTTGTATATAAATCAAACAAGGCCTCTAATGATGTATCAATTTTAGACCAAGGTGTCTATCTAATTAGAATTTATGATGGCCAAGGAAACATTATAACTAAACGAATAATTAAAGACTAGTTTTGAAAAAAAAGAAAGTATTATTTTCTTGGAGTGGAGGCAAAGATTCAACACTTTGCCTCCACTTAATATTGAAACAAAACAAATTTGAAGTTTGTTATTTGTTAACAAGTATCAATGGAAATAATAAGCGAGTATCCCTCCATGGTATTCAACAATCCTTAATAGAAGCGCAAGCTAATTCCATCGGTATTCCTCTTAAAATAATTTATGTGTATGAAGGAAACAATATCGAATATGAGCAGCAAATGGAAAAGACATTATTGGAATTAAAAGCTGAAGGTATTGATACTGTGATTTTCGGTGATATTTTTTTAGAAGACTTACGAAAATATAGGGAAGATAATTTAGCTAAAATAAATATGCAAGCCGTGTTTCCGTTATGGAAAATGAATACGAAGGTATTAGTAGATCAATTTATTGATTTAGGGTACAAAACTATTACGTGTTGCGTAAACGACGCATATTTAACAAATGCGCATGTTGGAAAATTAATTGATAAAATATTCATCAGTGAACTACCAAGTGATGTTGATCCTTGTGGAGAAAATGGAGAATTTCACACCTATTGTTTTGAAGGTGAATTATTCAAAAAACCAATTTTGATTGATATTAAAGAAACTATTTATAAAGAACTCGATAAAAAATTTCAAACCCCCGATAAAAACAGAAAAGTAACCAAAGGATTTTGGTACTCAGAAATTAATTTAAAAACAAAATAAATGAAAACCATTAATCTTAAATTTCCAATACTATGTATGTTACTTCTATTAGCAGTAGCCACTCGTTTAATTCCTCATCCAGCAAACTTTGCTCCTATGGGGGCAATGGCATTGTTTGGCTCTGCTTATTTTAATCGCAAGTATTTAGCTTTATTACTTCCCATAGTTGCAACTTGGTTAAGTGATTTATTTATCAATAATGTTATTTACGCACAATACTATCCTAATTTTACTTGGTTTTATGAAGGTTTTTATTGGCAATACGGCACGTATGTTTTAATTGGTTTGGCAGGACTAATAATTTTCAAAAAAGTTAGTCCAAAACGTATTTTAACAGGCGGTTTAATTTCTACTTTATTATTTTTTATAATTACCAATTTTGGTTGTTGGATTGGAAGTACATCTTATCCTCAAAACTTTGTAGGACTGATGGAATGTTATGCAATGGGCATTCCGTTTTTAAAAGGCACGTTGCTAGCCGATTTGTTTTATTGTGGTATTTTGTTTGGTAGTTTTGAATTTATTAAAGTTAAAGTACCTGCGTTAGCATAAAATTAAGTAATATGAGAAAATTAATTCTTTTAGTGTTTTTGTTTACAGCATATAATTCAACTGCTCAATTTCATGGTGCAGTTGGCACTATTGGTACAAGCGCTATGTACAAAGATAGCTCTGTTTTTGTAGGCTGGGCTAGTAACTGTATAGTAACAAGAGGCTATCAAGATATTGCAATAATAAGTGGAGGTTATGCTACTGTTGGAGTTGATAGTAACGGAACAAGAAAAGCAAGTGTAAATCCTGTTGTTAGTTTAGGTGATGGTGGTAGCGCAATTCTTACATTTACTTCACCAATAACAAATGGTGCTGGATATGATTTCGCCGTGTTTGAAAATTCATTTAGCGATGTGTTTTTAGAATTAGCTTTTGTAGAAGTAAGTAGCGATGGCATTAATTATTTTAGATTTCCTTGCACTTCTAATACACAAACATTAACTCAAATTGGGCCTTTTGATAATACAGGCGATGCTACTAAGCTAAATAATTTAGCAGGAAAGTACCGAGCTAATTATGGCACTCCATTTGACTTAAATGAATTGCAAAGCATAATTGGATTAGATATCAATAATATAACTCATGTAAAAGTAATTGATGTTGTTGGCAATATTAACACACCATTTGCTACTTACGATAAAAATAGTAATCCTATTAACGACCCTTATCCAACTGCATTTGGAAGCGGTGGCTTTGATTTAGATGCGGTTGGTGTAATTCATCAATTAGCAGTTGGGTTAGCTGAAGTGGAATTGCTATCAAACTCTGTAATGATATACCCTAATCCTTCTGCTGAAAGAATACATATTCAAACGTATAAAATTGAAATTAAAGCCCTGATTTTATCTGATGCGAATGGAAGGGTAATTGTAGAAACAATTGATAATACTATTTATTTGAAAGACTTAGACGCTGGTTTATACTTCTTAAAAATAATGACGGCAGAAGGCTTATCAATTACAAAAAAAGTAATTAAAAACTAATATGACAGATAATAAGATAACTAAACTTGAAAAAAGTATACAACATAAAATTGATTTTAAAACTAAGCCTAATGGAGCTCTGGGCAGACTAGAAGAATTAGCATTGCAAATTTGTTTAATTCAAAATACAGATTCGCCTGAATTAGTTAGTCCGCATATTTTGGTGTTTGCTGCTGACCATGGCATTGCTAACGAAGGTGTAAGTGCTTATCCGCAAGATGTAACTTGGCAAATGGTTTATAATTTTTTAAGTGGCGGTGCTGCTATAAATGTATTTACAAAGCAACATGATATTGGAGTCAAAGTAATAGATGCAGGCGTTAATAAAGATTTTGAAGCGTTACCAAATTTAATATCGGCAAAAGTAGGTTATGGCACTAAAAGTTTTTTATCCGAACAAGCTATTACAAAAGAACAGTTAACTGAATGTAAAAAACAAGCTAAACAAATTGTAACAGATGTGATAGAAAAAACAAAATGCAATATCATTGGCTTTGGCGAAATGGGCATTGGGAATACTTCTTCAGCATCTTTATTAATGCATTGTTTAACGAACATTGATTTAAAAGAGTGTATTGGTAAAGGAACAGGATTAGATAATGAGCAATTGATTAAAAAACATGCCATTTTAAAAATGGCATTAGAAAATAATAAACTTGAGACTAATTTACCTAATGATGTTTTGCAAACTTTTGGTGGTTTTGAAATAGCAATGATTACGGAGGCTATGTTAGAGGCATACGATAATAACTGTATTATATTAGTGGATGGTTTTATTGCGACTTCTGCTTTTTTAGTTGCTACTAAAATTAATCCGGCAATTTTTGATAACGCAATATTTTGTCATCAATCAGAAGAGAAGGGACACCAACTTTTATTAAATTATTTGAATGCTAAACCATTAGTTAATTTGAATATGCGTTTGGGTGAAGGCACTGGCTGTGCGGTAGCTTATCCTATTATTCAATCGGCAGTTAATTTTTTAAACCAGATGGCTAGTTTTGAAACTGCTGGCGTATCTAACAAAGACTAATGAACATAATTAAAAACGAAATACAAGTATTTTTCACTGCACTGATGTTTTACACACGCATCCCTTGTCCAAAATGGGTAAATCACGATGCGGAATATTTAAATAAAGCTACACGGTATTTTCCACTGATAGGCTGGATTGTGGGTGGAGTATGTGCATTGGTATTTTATGCAGCATCTTTTTACTTGAGTAAAGAAGTATCTTTAATCCTTTCTTTTGTATCGGGCATACTAATTACGGGAGCTTTTCACGAAGATGGTTTTGCCGATGTTTGCGATGGTTTTGGTGGCGGATGGACAAAGGAAAAAATATTGGATATAATGAAAGATAGCCGAGTTGGTGCTTACGGCGCTGTAGGTTTGATTTCTATTTTTCTATTTAAGTTTTATTTGTTACTAAGTATTGATGCTAAATTTATTCCTTTGGTTATTTTTTCTGCCCATGCTTACAGCCGTTTTTGCGCAGCCACGTTTATTCTAACACATAATTATGTGCGAGAAAACGAAGATAGTAAAGCAAAGCCAGTTGCAAAATCATTAAGCCTAACAAATTTTATAATTGCATTATTATTTGGTGTTTTAGCTTTGTTAATTTTTAGGTCTGTTAATGTTTTTATTCTTTTAATTCCTGTGTACATAATAAAATATTTTTCAGGAAGGTATTATACAAAATGGATTGGTGGTTATACAGGCGATTGTTTGGGTGCAACGCAACAAGTGTGTGAGGTTGGATTTTATTTGTTCTATATTCTATTATGGAAATTTATTTAATCCGACATATTGAACCTGATTTTGAAAAAGGAATTTGTTACGGGCAATTAGATGTTCCCATTCCACCTAATTATAAAGAGCAACACGAAGTGATTATTGCCAAATTGCCAAAGGATTGCGACGCTATTTTTTCAAGTCCACTAACAAGATGTAAATTATTGTCACAACAAATTTCAAAAAATGTAATTTTTGACGACCGATTAAAAGAAGTAAATTTTGGAGATTGGGAAGGGAAAAGTTGGGATAACATTAATCAAATAGAATTAAATCATTGGATGGAGAATTATATTGATGTAGCTCCGTCAAATGGAGAAAGTTTGACTCAATTAATAAATCGATTTTCCAGCTTTATAAATGATTTAAAGAAAACAAAATTTAAAAAAGTTATTATTGTTACTCATGCTGGTATTATTCGTTCAGCAATGAATGTATTTAATAATATTCCGATAGATAAAATAATGATGGAGAAAGTAGATTTTGGAGGTATGTATCTTATGATTTAGAAAATAAATGAGGTGTAAAAAAAGATGCTGCACGCCTGTGGCTCCTGCGCTTTTGACTGAGCGGACGCGAGATGCGCAAAAAGTGCGGAGCACACCTATTTGAAAGGGCAGGAATTTAGCTTATTTGATTTTTGTCAGGCACTGCAAAAACAAATGTGCTAAATTAGGGATAGCCAAAACGGGTTTGGAAAACTCGCAAAAAGGGGAGGAAAGTAAAAACTAAAAACCGTTTCAAGTTTCCTAAACTGTTTCTATGAAACCCTGTTCTTGTCGGCACGTACCTTTTTAGAAACCGAAAAGTTTGTTGTCTACCGTAAAATTGTCTTTGGAATTGTCACCGGGCGCATTGAACATAACGTTTGGCAAGCTTGCGCAGTGCGGCTATTGAAACACTGTCTGCCGAAACGTTTGTTTAAAGATATGTGTTTTTTAGACTTTTGCAAAATGAAAATATCAATTCGCGAAGCGACCTTGAATTTGCAAAAGCCTTGCATGTCTGCCCGCATTGCGCCATGGCTTGCTGTTATAAGTATGTGCGCCCTGCACAACTGACGTCTTGATTACGTGTCTGCATATATTTTGGGCGAATAACAGAATTGTCTGCCGAGTTTACAAAGCGGGAAAAGGTTTTTAGTTTTTTTCTGCGTGAAGGCATTTTACATTTAGTTCAATACGTTTAGGATGTTGGGATTTTGCAAACTTATTTGGCGCAAAAATAAATTAATTCCTTTAAAAGAAAGCGACCAAATGTGTTTGCAAAATGTGCGAAGGTTTAAATACAGTTCAACGGGTATAGATCAGCAAGTAATGACGATAACACTCAGGTCGATAAATATAGACTTTAATTAAAATTTAACGATTTTAACAATAAAGAGATCAATTTGGAAGCCGCAGGCATTAGATTTGTTAAAGCAGCCGCTAGGTAGGTAGGTCATTTGTTAACGTAGTTAGCAGGTTATATCCGCAGGTTGGAGTATTGATATCGCAGGATCGAGATATGTTAATGCAGTTAGCAGATCTGTTAATAATAGCAGAAACTTTATAGCCGATGGTTACAGTTATAAAAAAGTAGTTAGGAACTCTAACTAAGTTTATTCTTTAATAAATCTACCACTGTAGCTTTTCGTTATATTTATAGCAGAATAAAAATACACTCCAGTTTTTAGCTCTTCTAAATTAATTGTGTTATTGTTTTTATAATCAATTATTGTTTTAATTTGCTTACCAAAAGCATCGTAAATTTTAATTTGAATATTATCTGTAAATGGAAACTCAAAATATAAACTATTTGTTGCAGGGTTTGGATAGCATTTATGGTAGTTAGTTGTAAAGCCATCGTTATTTTTTATACCTACGAATACTTGGTTCCCGTTTTTATCTACTTTCATTACGAAGCCTTCTCCCACATTATTAATCGTAGGGTTAACATAATTATAACGTATACCTGAAACTATTGCTCCACTATCGTTAGTGGTATAAATAGAAAGAGGAGTATAATAAAACATTGTATCACCAATGTATTTTGACCACAAAACGTTATTGGATGTATCAGTTTTTGTTATAAATATTTGAGATTGCTTGTTTTGCGGAAAGATTGATGCGGATAAGTTTGCCCCACTTGACAGAACGTGATAAATTTTAGAATACTTTTGCGACACCCCATTACCGTAATAAAAAATTTCATCTGAGCCATTTGTTTTACCAAGTATGTTAAAATTAGTAATTTTATTAGTATTAGAATTCACTGTGCAAATAATATTTTGAACGTCATCGTAACAAGTGCTACCTATTGCATTATAAATTACTTTACCTTGACCAGAGATAATGTATTTGTTTTGAGAAACCGGAGTTATATATGCTTTTGGAAACATCGAAACTTTTAATTGCTTACACGAATTTATACCCGGCCAATTGCCAACTATAAAAGTAGTAATGCTATCTAAACTTAATACCGATGTTAAGTTCAACAAGGTATCAAAAGCCGCCACTTGCAATTTGGAACCAAAGCTGGGTATTTGAACATCCCAAGCTACTGCGTATACTTTATTGTTAAATGAATTAAGGTCGGTAAAGATATCACTATTACCAAAAGTTATTTTAGTTTTTACATTTAAATTAAGGTCAGCTTTATAAAGACTTATGTCATTTGTGCCAATGACCGAACTTAAAAAGTATAAATTATCGTTTAAAATCGTTGGTTTGATGGAATAAAACTCATTATAATTAATCGCAGAAATACTATCAATTATTTTTGACTGAACTATTTGAAAGTTATTATTTAACTTAACAATTTTCAAATAGTTAATTGGATTACTTGAGCTTATAGTATTTTGTTGAACACCTGTGATGTAATAATTATTATTATAATAAAAAACCCCCTGTGCATTATAATTTGCTGGAAGTGAAATTGAACTTAGTAGTTGTCCATTGGACGTAATTCTTAAAATTGTTGTTGTATAATTAATTAAAGGAAGAGTTGAGTGTTGTTTAAAATTTGTGTTTGTAACTATAAAATTACCTGACTGTTCCTCTTTAATGTCAAAGAAAAAATTATTTAAAGTATCTTGTTTAGTATATAAAACCGATTGTGAGAAAGTGTTATTATTTGTGATAAATAATATCAGCATATAAAAAAAATATATTTTTTTCATAGAGTATTGCTTTTAAATAAATTTTAGCATAATTTAGATTACTGGTAAAATCTAAATTATGCTTAGTTAAATGATTGTAATTAATTATGCCAACATCTGCCACATCCAACAGTTGCGTATGTAACTGTAAGACCCCACCAAGTGCGGATATGAGACAATGTTATAGGCAAAAAACCAGTTGTAATATTGTAATTAGAAATAACCATTCCAGAAGGGGTAGATGGAATATTTGCTACTGCATAACTTTGAATATTACTAACATAGTTTTGTAATTGTGTCACGGTTAGTATTGTATTATCGCAAGAATTAAATAAATCCTTGTAGTAAAGCACTGAAGGGTATGAATTACTCGAATTAGATATTGATAAATTTGTAACATTAGTAAATATAGGATTTTGGCAAGGACAATTTCCGCTGTAGTCAACATAATTATTACAGTTTAAAAATACATTACAAATTGAAGGGCCATCATTATAACTTGAATTACCAGAGCACGAACCCGGATCGCTTGCTGACCATGCCGCAACATCATTTATACCAGCACAACGATTATCGTTTGTTTTATTTTGTCCACCAGTAAATAAAACCGCATAGGCCTTGTAGACAATACCTGTCGCACCTTGAAATGCAGAGATGTCAACGATTTTTAGTTTTGTAGTTCCATTTATTTTTTGAGTGAAATAATTATTAAAATAGTTGTAAACTATATTTAAATCGTTTGCCGAAATCGTTGCAGAATTTATACTTGTTTGAAAAGATGCAGAGTCATTATAATAATTTGATAATTGAGAAGGTTGAGTATCAAAATCATAGTTTAAAGCGGCTTCAACTAACCAAATTGAAGAATCTAAAGCTAAAACCGACGAATTAGAGTTTATTTTTGCTTGGACTGGGGTAATTTTATCCGTTCCCTTGAACAATATAATAGTAGACAAAAGTTTGTCATTCGAAATATTATATGTTTTTTGATTAATCTGAGTAGACTGCTCTAAAGCTGTTTCACTAGAGTTTTGTGTAATTGTTTTAGTACTTTGTTGTTTTTGACAGGCTACAAATACTGCAATTGCAATAGCAAATGTGCCAATTAGAGTTTTTACGTTTTTCATGTTTGCTTAGAGTTTTTAATATTAGTAATCAAATATAAAATAAATATTATAATTCACAATAATATTGCGTATTAATTTATTGTTAAACCTAAAAAAACAAAATAATAAAAATCTACTTAAATAAAAAATACCACACGTCCGTTGCGCGCTTTGTGGCGTGTCAAGCGCACGCACAAAAAATCTGCGAACACGCCTATTTGTCTGCGGTTGGAATTTAGCTTATTTGTTTTTTGCATGTCTTTTCGCAAAAACAAATGGGCTAAATTAGCGATAGCCAAAACGGGTTTGTCATACCCGAAACTTGTGGTGGGGAAAAAAAATAAAACCGTTTCGTTGTCTGTCGAGGTCTTAAATTGTCGAGAATTTAAATAAGCGAATGCCGTTCTTGTCTTACCTTTATTTTATGTCCAACTGCTGGGCGCATTACTTATAACGTATTCGGGCTTTGCGCCGTTCGGCTTTCAAAGCCGTAAGTGTCTATACCCTTTAATGTTTATTAAATGTACTAATGTTTATTAGCAAAGCCAAATGAAAAAAAAATTCCGGCGTCGGCCGGATAATAACTTGGTTTTGCGATGACCTTTTCCCCCGAATGGCGCAAAGCCCGTGTTATGTTAGCTGAGCGCTTTTTTTGCGCGAACGCGTCTGTTTGTGGCGCAGTGGCCGCCTTAGCGGACAAGTGTCTACAGTAAAGCATACAGCCGAATGAATTTCATCTTTTGGATATTACGCCAATAAAGCCTTATCTGGCGTCAGTATTAAAAAGATGTCCTTTTTTAAGTCCGCGTGAGCAAGCAAAGTAGTCGTAAAAATTGGCGTCTTGTTGAAAAAAATAAGTCTTTACAAAGTCCTTTTTTTTTGAAATATTGACTTTGTAAATTTTTTCCGCTAACTTTATCAAAGTAAAATCAATTGCTACTTTACTCTCTTTATGAAAGAAAATTTTCACTCGATCATAAACTACCAATTGATTTGTTTTGTTTCACAAAACGCTTTTTTTCAAAAAGCTACTTTGATAAAGTCCTCAGGAATTTTTTTTTAATTTGTCTTAATTTTTACGCCTTGCTTTTTGTCGCGCCGACTTTAAAAAAAATTAATTCGGCTACGTCTGGCTATTCCGGTCAACGCTGCGGTGCAAATGGAACATAACGTTTGGCAAGCTTGCGCAGTGCGGCTATTGAAACACTGTCTGCCGAAACGTTTGTTTAAAGATATGTGTTTTTTAGACTTTTGCAAAATGAAAATATCAATTCGCGAAGC
>JALHPG010000089.1 GCA_022842625.1 Bacteroidia bacterium
TTTTTTTAAGCCTTTGCTTTTTAAAAATTTTTCTTGCTTTGAGAACGAATTGTGTATAAGAAATCTGGATATGACGTCTATCTCATTTGCATAAACAGCAAATTCTTTTTTTCCTTTTGAATCTAAAATATAAATAGCGTCGTTATTAAATAGTACGCGATCGTTTAAGGAACCTTTAAAATTCAAATAATTATCAAAACGGTATTTGCATTGCTTTATGGTTTGAGCAAAAATAAAATGAGTTATAAAACTAAATAGTAAAAGCCATTTACCCATGTTTATAAATTTAAATTTATTCGCACCGCAATTTTTTGTACTTTCAAATTGTTATCAAATCTATTATGTTAACAGAAGCGCAGATAAATACCATTGTTACCAAAGAAATTAGCTTTAAATCTTCCCGCTCCGGAGGAAAGGGAGGGCAAAACGTTAATAAAGTTGAAACAAAGGTAGAACTTGAATTTAACTTAAACACCTCTAAAGCGCTTACAGAGACCCAAAAAAAGGTAATTTTTAAAAAATATAACGATTTTATTGATGGAACATTAATACGATTGATTGGAAATATACACCGCTCTCAATTAGAGAATAAAGAATATGCTACAAAAAAATTAATTATTCTTTTAAATAAACTCTTAAAGCCGGTAAAAAAAAGAATAGCTACAAAGCCTTCAAAAGCAAGTAAAATAAGAAAAGTAGAGGCTAAAAAGCATACCAGTGAATTAAAAAAACTAAGAAAAAAACCAATTTAATTTGTTATTTAATTCTCTCATATTTACGGTTTTCTTACCCATTGTTTTTAGTATTTATTGGATCATCCCCGGCAAATACCGCAATATTTTTTTACTATCAGCCTCCTATTATTTTTATTACAGTTATAATCCCTGGTTTTTATTATTATTAATTGGCACCTCAGGATTGGATTATTTTATTGCCAAAAAGATCTCTAATACCAATGATCATAAAAAGAAAAAAACGCTTTTAATTATAAGTTTGCTCAGTAATATAGGCGTGTTGTTTATTTTTAAATATTTTGTTTTTGTTTACAATTCTTCGGTTGAGGTATTTGATCTGGATACAAAATTACTCCATAATTTAATAATCCCTGCCGGCCTTTCTTTTTACACCTTTCAATCTATCAGCTACACCATAGATGTTTACAGAGGTAAATACAAAGCCGACGATACACTTTCGGATTTTTTATTATATGTATCTTTTTTTCCGCACATGGTTGCGGGGCCAATAGTAAGGTATAACGACTTAATGCCACAATTTAAAATAACAACCTATTTTAAAAACATTAATTGGCAGCAATTTGCAACACTGGTTATTTGGGGTTATTTTAAAAAACTGGTAATTGCCGATAATTTAAACTTAATTGTAACACCTGTATTTAATGATGTAACCGCCTTTACAGGTTTTGAATTGGCATTGGCAGGATTTTTATTTGTGATACAGGTATATTGCGATTTTAGCGGATACAGTGATATTGCAACCGGGGTGGCCAAATTATTTAATATAGATCTGAGTTTAAATTGGCGACGACCGCTTTTATCAAGATCATTACATGAATTTTGGAAACGCAACCACATAAGTATTACAACCTGGTTTAGAGATTATTTATACATTGGTTTAGGCGGAAGCAGAGTTAGTTACAACCGATGGCTAATAAACATATTTTTAGTATTTGTAATTAGTGGTTTTTGGCATGGTGCCAATTTTACATTTATTATTTGGGGCACCATGCACGGTCTTTTTTATATTCTGGAAATTTTGCTTTTGAAAAAATTTCCAACTTTAAAAGTTCCCGGTATTTTAGGAAGGCTTTATTTATTGGGTTTTCACACTATTTCGCTTATTGCATTCAGGGCAAACAACTTGTTGGATTTGAGGACAATTTATAGAAAGATCTTTTCTTTATCTAAAGAAAATTTTACGATCAACTCTTTGTTAAATCATCAGGATAGACTTTATTTTTTTATTATGTTTTTATTAATTGTTATTCTTTTTATTAAGGAAATAAACGAGGAATATGCAATAATAAATAAAAATAAAGCTGTTTATTCTATATTAAAACCCTTGGCTTTTATACTATTTATTGTTTTAATTTTTACACTCGGTAATTTTTCGGCTAACACCTTTATTTATTTTCAATTTTGATCAAAAAAACTCTAATATATTTTTTGTTAATTACCTTACTTTTATTTGGGCTGCGAAAATTACATTACCATGGTTTGTTAAAGCAAACCGCCGGGTATTATGATAAGTATAATACTGCATTTGTAAATAAAAATCATTTTAATGTAATTTTCTTAGGCTCCTCGCGTGCAGAAATGCATTATAACACCCATTTATTTGACACTTTAACCAAACAGAATTCCTTTAATTTAAGTCTTGCCGGAGCAACACCACAAGTGGCTTTTGCTGCCTTAAAAGCATATTTGCAAAACAGCACAGCTCCCGAATATTTAATTTATGAAATTGACTACCATTTTTTAAAATATGAAAACAACGAAATAAAAAACTTCAATAATTATTTTCCGTATTTGAATAATAAAACTTTGTTAACTGAATTTACCAAAATAGATGGCCGAATGACTCATTTTTATTACAACCCCTATTATTCTTGGCCATACATAGGATTTAAGAACCTAAGCACGAGCATACATGGTTGGCTAAACATTCCCAATCAAATAGACAGTTTGTACTACAAAGGATATTTTAAAGAATCGCTCAGACCAAGTTTAACATTTGTTCCTATCGAACCCTATTACACTTACTTCAATATCACCAATCGAAATTATTTAGATTCTATCATAACCATTTGCAAGCAGAAAAATACAAAAATCACTCTTTTAAGTTCGCCAATTTTTGCCGGTGGAAAAGTTGACCTTTTAAATAAAAAACAAATTATTTTGCAATTAAATAATATTGCCAACATCAATGATATTAACTATTACGACCTCTCCTCGCTTCCTTTCTGTAATAATAGAAAGCTCTTTATTGATCATTACCATTTAAACTATTTAGGAGCAAACAAATACACCACGTTTTTATCTCAATTTTTCAACAATAAAATAGCTACTAATTCGTTAAAATAGAGTGTAATTTCATTTTTTTACCTTAATTTTAGTAATTGGATATGCAAAAATTTCTTTTTTCTCTTATAGTCTTTTTTTCTCTAGCCTCACAAGCTCAGTTTCGTAAATACAGTAACGAATTTTTAAATATTGGCGTTGGTGCCAGAGCCCTTGGTATGGGAAATGCTAATATTACCAGCGTGGAAGGAGTTAACTCCGGTTACTGGAATCCGGCCGGTTTACTAAAACAAAAAAGTGATATTGAAGTTAGTTTAATGCATGCCGAATATTTTGCAGGAATTGCAAAGTACGATTACATAGGTGTTTCAAAAAGAATAGACAGTAATAGTGTTGCAGGGATTTCTATTTTACGCTTTGGGGTTGATAATATACCAAATACCTTAGACCTTGTTGATGCAAATGGAAATGTAGATTATAACCGAATTACAACATTTAATGCGGTTGATTTTGCCGCTTTATTAAGTTATGCGCGCAACATTCCGCAATTAAAAGGGGTTGAATTAGGTGGAAATTTCAAAATTATCCGTCGTAAACTTGGTCAGTTTGGTGGCGCCTGGGGATTTGGATTAGATGCCGGAGCAAAATACAATTACAAGGATTGGAAATTTGCCGCCATGGCAAGAGATGTAACCGGAACCTTTAACGCTTGGAGTTATAACTTAAGCGAAAAGGACATTGCCACATTTCAGCAAACGGGTAACGAAATACCTTCTTCATCAGTTGAAGTTACTGCTCCAAAATTAATATTAGGCGCGGCAAGAACCTTTTTATTTTGGAAGGATAGAATTTCTGTTTTAGGCGAATTAAATTTAATTAACACATTTGACGGAAAAAGAAACACCGTTGTAAAAAGTAATTTGTGGAGCATGGAGCCTGCTTTAGGAACTGAAGTGGGATACAAAGGATTTATTTATTTAAGAGGTGGCATTGGCAACATTCAAAAACAATTAAATGACAATGCTACAAAAAACATAACTACATTTCAACCCAACTTTGGCGTAGGCGTTAAATACAAAATATTTACTCTTGATTACGCTTTAACAGACATAGGTGATAGATCTATTGCATTGTACTCAAATATTTTTTCATTAAAAATTGATATCAATAAAAAAATGAACAAGTGAGAAAACTACTCGCAATAAGCATATTTTGTTTTGTTGCATTTACCATAAAAGCTCAAAATTATGGTAATGGGTGGATAAATTATTCTCAACAATATTTTAAATTTCCTATTTCAAAAGAGGGTGTTTATAGAATTGACTCAGCAACTCTATCCAATTATTTTAATTTAAATACCATTAACCCTAAGAACTTTCAATTGATCATTAAAGGAAAAGAAAATCATCTTTTCATTAATGGCGAAAGTGATAACAAAATAAACACCGGTGATTATTTAGAATTTTATGGTAGCCCCGCAATGGGCGATATTGACTCATTAATTTATACCGGCATAAATTATCTCCCAAATCCTTACGCCCCAATTTTTAACGATACACTTTATGGTTTTTTAAGTTTAAACAATTTAACAAACAATAAACGTTTTATTTTAGAAACAGATACTAACGCAGTCGCCTACCCTTTAGGTAATTATTTTTACTCAGAAAACATATTTTCACCTAATACAAGTTATAATCCAGTAAAAGAGTATTCTTCCGATGCGAGCGATCCACGCTATACTCAAGCAGAAGGCAGAGGCGTTACGTTCACAAAAGGAAATATAATCACCACCTCTTTCTCAAACCTAAATACCTACACAACCTCTAATTTGCCAATTATTGTTTCTATCAATTATTCCGGCATGAGTAATGATTTTAGTGTGAATAAAGACCATCAAATAAAAACTTTTTTTACTGATCAAAATAATTTAAGTGTTCAATTGGCAGATACACTATTTAAAGGATATTTACCTGTACGCAAAACCTTCACCTTAAATTCTCAAAACACAAACAATAATACCAACATCAGTTTAAGTTCAATTGCATCTCCACTTTTTCCATCAACAGCTAATACAACCATGTTGCATTATATTCATTTTTATCACCCGCAATATCTTGACCTTAACAACAAATCGTTTTATAAATTATATATCGATAATAATGCTACTTTTCCAAAAACCTTTTACAATTTTTCGAATTTTAATGTTTCAAGCTCATCTAATATTATTTTATATGATGTTAGTAATAATAAACGAATAACAACTAAAATTGCAGGTTCACAGGTAAGAGCTGTTATTCCAAATGGCTTAGGAAGAAAACTCTGTATCATGTCTGCCGAATCGCAAACCATTGCTATTACAAGCTTAATAAATGTAAACCAAACCGGATCTTTTACAAATTTCAAAAACTCACCCGCTAATAAACCCTTTGTAATTATTTACCCAAAAAGTTTACAAAGCGGGGCAACAGCATACATTAATTACCGTCAAAGTATTGCAGGCGGATCATATAACGTAATAGCCGCAAATATTGACGAACTCTACGAACAATTTGGATATGGAATAAACAAACACCCTATTGCCATAAAGAATTTTTGTAATTACTTAAAAGACAGTTTAAGTAATCCTCCTAAATACATTTTTTTAATTGGCAAAGGTGTTGGTAATGATGCTTTAGGCGCGTCTACACAATACTTAAACTTAGTTCCAACAATGGGTATTCCTAGTTGCGATAATCTGTTAACCTCTGTTTTATCTTCAAGTAACCTAAACACATTTATGCCCGAAATTCCAATAGGAAGAATTGCGGCATTAACGAATAGTGATGTTACTACTTATTTAGCAAAAGTTCAACAACACGAAAGTTCTCCTCCGGCAGATTGGAAAAAACGCGTTCTTCATTTTGTAGGTGGTGATGAACCTGCCTTAGCAAATATTTTGTCTACCTACATGGCTAGTTACGAATCTATTATTAAGGACACTCTATTTGGCGGAGATGTATATACCTTTAAGAAAAATACTACAGCACCCATTCAAACTGCCATTAGTGATAGCATTAAAGGAATTATTAGCAATGGAGCTGCTTTAATTAACTTTTTCGGACACGGATCAGAGCAAGGTTTTGATCAGGCAATTGATGATCCGGAAATTTATAACAACAGCGGTAAATATCCATTTGTTATTGCCAACTCTTGTTATTCAGGTAATATTCATATACCCGGCAGAAAATCAGTAAGTGAACGTTTTGTTTTTTCAAACCAAAAAGGAAGCATTGGATTTTTAGCTGCTACATCTTTAGGATTTGTTCATGCCTTAAACACATATAATAATTGGTTTTATGATGCAATTTCAAAAACAAATTACAACCAAGGAATTGGCGATATTATTAAAGAGGCGGCAAAAAATAATGCTAACACATTTGATAAGATAACGCAGTTTACTAGTCTGGACATGACCTTACACGGTGATCCATCTTTAAAAATAAGTGTTGGTGCATTGCCGGATTATCAACTTAAAAACAGTGATGTTGCTTTTAATTTAAAAAAATATACCGACTCCTTAGGCCTTGTAATTAACATGAAAAATATTGGTAAAGCTGTTGGTGATTCGATATTTGTAAAAGTGGAACGCTTTTTTCCAAATGGTGATTCGAGTATAATTTTTAAAAGAATAAAAGCTCCTTTGTTTAAAGACAGTTTAGTGTTTTATACTCAAATAGACTTTAACAGAGGCATAGGCTTAAACAAATTTAAAATTAAATTAGATGAGTTTAATGAAGTTGGGGAAAGTATAGAAACAAACAACAACACAATAGGAACAATAAATATTTTTATTCCCGGAGGCGATATCGTTCCGGTTTATCCATACAAATATGCAATTGTACCAAAAACAACTACAATAACTTTAAAAGCTTCAACAACCGATCCGTTCGCACCAAGCGCAACCTACCGATTTCAACTAGACACATGTGACAAATTTTTAAATCCGATCCAAAGTACTTTAATAACCAGTAGCGGAGGTGTTTTAGATTGGAATGTAAATTTACCATTTGCAGATAGCACGGTATATTTTTGGCGTGTAAGCAGGGATAGTACCTTACCCTCTACTCCCTTTTTGTGGAGAGAGAGTTCTTTTCAAACCATTGGCACAAAAAGAGGCTGGGCACAAGCTCATTTTCATCAATTTAAGAATGATCAATATCAATTTGTAAACTACAAAAAAGCATTACGCAAATTTGCTTTTGAAAACAACAAACAAAGTATCGCTTGTAGAAATGGTATACAGCCAAACATTTTTCCTACTAGCATCAATTTCTTTTTTAACAACCTAACACTTTCGAGTTGGGGTTGCGCACCGGATGGCTGGAATTTTGCAGTTTTTGATTCAATTAGCGGGCAGCCTGATGATGTGGTGAGTGTAAATTGGCCTTCCTCAGGTCCGGGAACATATAGTAACTGTGTTTGTGTGGATAATCAAGTATTACATGTATATTCTTTTGGAGCAAGTAATTATTGTGGTTTTACAAATTGGAAAACTTCAATGGAAAGTTTTATTAATGCAATTCCAAACAACAATTATATTTTAGCCTACACTATGGGGGCTACAAATGGAACCTATGCAGAAATATCAAGCTATAGTAACAGTCTTTACAATGCATTCGAAAGTTTTGGCGCAGTATCTATTCGTACCACTGCTGACACTGTGCCGTATATTTTATTCGGAAAAAAAGGAATGATAGCGGGACAAGGTAATGAGGTAAAAGGAACAAATAAAAAATCGATCATTAATTTAAATGACAGTATTACAACAAGGTGGAATAATGGATATGTTGCATCTGAAATTATTGGGCCTGCTTATAAATGGAATAGTTTACATTGGCGTGTAAAAAGTTTAGATGCTTTAGCCGGTGATACCACAATTTTAAAATTAGTTGGTATAAAAACTAACGGCCAAATTGATACGCTGCAAACTTTTATGCAAGATAGCACAGATGTTTTAGCGCTATATAATTATGCCAATGCACAAACACATCCGTATTTAAAATTAGTAGCTTTTATGAAAGATAAAATAAATGCTACCTCTCCCCAATTAAAAAAATGGCAGATAATTTATGACGAAGCTCCTGAATGCGCCATAAACCCGTTAAAAGGCTTTGAGAGTATTAACGATACTTTGCAAGAAGGTGATGAGGTGACTTTTAAATTTCCGATAGAAAATATTGGTGTTGAAAATTTTGATGACAGTTTAGTGGTTACCTATTGGATAGAGGATAACAATCGTAACCAATCTCCGCTTCCTCAAAAAATGAAATCAAAACCATTTGTTCCTAATCAAGTTTTTATTGATACGGTAAAAATAAACAGTTTTCAATTAGCCGGAAATAATGCCTTATGGATCTACATAAATCCAGCCACAAATTCTAAATACCAAAAAGAACAAACCCAATTTAATAATATAGGAAGATATTCTTTTAAAGTTAATAAGGATGTTACCAATCCATTGCTAGACGTGACATTTGATGGTGTTAGGATATTGAATGGCGATATTGTATCTGCAAAACCGAATATTTTAGTCACACTAAAAGATGAAAATAGATTTTTAGCTTTAAATGATACCGGATCTTTTTCTGTATTTATTCAAGCGCCTAATCAAAGCAACCAACAACGTATTTATTTTGGACAAGGTTTACAATTTACTCCTGCTAATTTGCCTAAGAACAGTTGCAGCATCAATTACAATCCAAATTTTGTGGTGGATGGTAAATACATGTTAATTGTACAAGCTAAGGATAGAAGCAAAAACAATTCAGGCACACAGGATTATAAAATACAATTTGAAATAAATAATAAGCCTACGGTTACTAATGTATTAAACTACCCTAACCCATTTAGCACAAGTACAAAATTTGTATTTACCTTAACGGGTAGCGAAGTGCCGGAAGTATTTACCATACAAATAATGACCATTACGGGCAAAATAGTTAGAGAAATACAACGCTCAGAATTAGGCAATGTGCATATTGGCCGAAACATTACCGATTATGCCTGGGACGGAAAAGATGAATACGGAGATAGATTAGCTAATGGCGTTTACTTATACAAAATAGTTACCAAATTAAATGGAAGCGATATTGAAAAAGCGGGTAACTCTGCCGATAAATTTTTTGTAAAAGATTTTGGTAAGATGGTATTGATGCGATAATAAGTTGTGCCTTGTCGTGCGGAGTCGAGACAGGTTTAAGCTTCTCTCCCAAGAGCTATCGGAATCCGCTCGAAATGCCAATTAATATGAATCAACGATCAACAATATAGTAAAACTGGTTTTTGGTTTACAAAGAAAAAAATCTGCGGTATCTGTGTAATCTGTGGCTTAAAATAAATAGAAATAAATTATGATAGAAAACGAAGTCGTATTAAACAAAGCAACCTTTAACCCTAAAGTTAAAACCTACATTTATTTAGTGGTATTATTTTATTTAATTGTTTCAGTTATTGGCTGGATCCTTCTCCCCTTTTGGCTCTTAGGATTAGGTAACTGGATAAGTACAAAGTTTTTTAATACACTTGAATGTGATCTAACAACTAAAAATTTACGCTTTTCAAAAGGCATTATCTTTCATATTGAAAAAACAATTCCACTAGAAAACATTCAGGATCTTTCGTTTTATGGCGGACCAATTTTACGTTATTTTGGATTAACACTAATACGAATTGAAACAGCCGGAGGCGGCGGACAACATCACAATAACATGATGAGTATGCTTGGAATAAATAACGCAGAAAATTTTAAGTTAGAGATCTTAAACCAACGCGAAAAAGTAATGAAGGAAAAATATCAGATCACTGGATCTCTTACAGATAATAAAAGCGCAACACATAACGACGAATTACTTCGCGACATTAAAAACGTGTTGGTTGAAATTAAAGAGGCTTTAAAAAAAGAATAAAAAATTCACACATTCAAATTCCGGATACAAATTTTTAATCAGGACTATTTTGAGATGTTTCTTATTTATCATTTTGTTACCAATCTTGTTTTAAACTTGGTCATATAAAAAATTTCTTTATCTTTATATCTTAACCCTTAAAATAATTATATGAAAACAAAATTACTTTCATTTCTTTTTTGTGTGCTCTTTTTAATAACATTAAAATCGCGATCGCAAACTTATTCTTTCAGCCAATTAACAAGCCCTTATGTTGACGTTACAAGCGCTACTGTTGTTACAACTCCAGGTTGGGATGATTTTACAATAATTGACAAAAAACTTCCTTTTACATTTCAATTTTTCGGATCACCACAAGATAGTTTATATATATTGAGTGGCTTTGCGGCTTTTCTTCAGTATGGGGCCGGTAATTTTCCTAGCGACCAGATTTACTTTTTTGATGCAGAATTAATTGAAAGAGCTACCGGTGGTGCTTCAAACATAAGTATCTCTGTAACTGGAACAACTCCGAATAGAATTTACAAAGTACAAACTAAAAATGCAGGTTTTACAAATAATAGCAACGGTACCGAGTTTGCAAATGTACAGCTTTGGTTATATGAAGGAACAAATGTAATTGAAATTCATTTTGGTGCATGCAGCGCTTCTGCCCCTACATACAATCCTTTATTAGGGCCAACTATTGGTATCTTTCAAAACACCTCTGCTTTCCTTTCGCTATCGGGTCCCGCCGCCAACCCGTCTGCTTCATCCACAATTGCCTCTCTGAATATTACAGGAACTCCTGTTTCAGGACAAGTCTACAGATTTACTCCCGGTGCAGTAGGATTAAATAAATTAAGTTCTAATTCTGCTGGTATGATCTATCCAAACCCATCTAATGGAAGTATAAATTTCAGATCATCTACTGAGATAAACAATGGAACAGCAAAGATCTTTAATTCGATCGGACAATTAGTTTATGAAAAAAACGAATTTAATATTTCTAAAAATCAAACACAAAAATTAGATATTCAACTTGAAGCTGGATTATATTATTTACAAATATCAAACCAAGGAACTAATTTTACACCTGAAAAACTGATCGTAAAATAAAAACGAATAATAAAAGAATAAAAAAAGCAGAGGAAAACCTCTGCTTTTTTTATTAAACAATTCTAAAAAAACATCTCTATTTTCTATCCTTGTGAATTCTTTTGTGAGGTTTGGCGCCAAATTTTGTAGGCTTTTTAACCACTGCACTTGGATTATAAACAGGGCCCTCTCCTAACTCAGCGGGCAACGGCACTTTAACTACATCAAAGCCCATTAAAGCTTCAATGCGTCCAAACTTTTGTTGATCGTATTGATTGATGAAAGTAATAGCAACCCCGGCTTTAGATGCCCTTGCTGTTCTACCAATACGGTGAATGTAGTCTTCAGGATCTCCCGGCGCATCAAAATTTACAACTAAACTAATTCCGTCCACATCAATTCCACGTGATAAAATATCGGTACCAATTAAAATGCGTAATTTCTTTGCTTTAAAATCACGCATGATCTCTTCGCGTTCGGCTTGTTCAAGGTCAGAGTGAAAGCCTTTAATAGACCCTTCTATATTTCGTAAATTTTTCTCTAACTGTTTTACATTTTCTTTAGTAGATGAAAAAATAATTACCGACTGGTAATCATCGTTCTTTAAAATACTTTTTAATAAAGCTTCTTTTTGTCCGTCAAAAACCAAATAAGCTTGCTGTACAATTCCCGCAGCCGGTTTGCTTATTGCAATATTAATTTGTTCAGGATTGTTAGAAATTTCGTTTGCCAACAAACGCATTTTAGGAGGCATGGTTGCCGAAAACAAAATAGTTTGACGATTCTTAGGCAGATAACTAATGATCGCTTTAATGTCATCAAAAAAGCCCATGTCCAGCATTCTATCAGCCTCATCTAAAACTAAATGCTGAAGGTGTTCAAAATTAATATCCTTTGCTTGCAATAATGAAATTAAACGGCCCGGTGTGGCAACAACAATATCAACACCTTCTTTTAAAGCGCGTTTTTGTTTTTCCCAAGTCATACCATCGTTTCCACCATAAATGCCCATTGAGCCAACTGAACAAAAATAACCCATACCATCAATTTGCTGATCTATTTGAACAACCAATTCGCGTGTAGGAGCAATAATTAAAGTATTTAAGTGTCGTGTTGGGGCGTGTAAAATATGATTTATGATAGGTAAAAGATAAGCTGCAGTTTTTCCTGTACCGGTTTGGGCACATGCAATAAGATCTTTATTATCTAAAATTACGGGTATTGCTTGTTCTTGTATTGGTGTGGGTTGTTTGTAACCCATGCTATAAAGCCCTTCTAATAAAGAACTTTCAAAATTAAAATCGTCGAATGTCAAGTGATTATTTTTAATGTATATATTCCACTAAGATAAGCATTTGAAAGGAGAAAGGCTTATTATTTTTTTTGGATCTGTCCGTCTTTATAATAAACAGAATCCTTTTTAATCCCGCCATTAGAGAGTAAAACACCTGTGTTTGTGATCCAAAGCCCTTGCTTTAAACCGTTTTCGTCCCTAATATTTGTTGTATCTCCGGCAGTGCTTACTTCAAAAGATCGTTGATTTAATAATTCGCCTCTTGTTGCCTCGGTTGAATCTGCCTCAACTTTCTTTTCGGATTGAGAATGGTTTGTACAAGAAACAACAAAAAGTAAACTAATCGCTATAAGTGTTACACTATTATTTTTTATTTTCATTTTTTACTATTGTTGTGTAAAGATAGTTTAATTTTTATTCTGTTAATGCCGAAATTTTCCAACCTGCTTTGGTTTTTCTCAGCATTAAAATGTAGGGCGATCCAACAAAATTCTCAGGTTTCTTTTCTTTAGGAATATCTCCTATTACCAAATAATCATTTTTAGTAAAAAATGTATTAAAGGCATTAACGCGCATCAAACACATAGGTGAGCCCGACATTTCGAAAAAATATTTTTTTAATGCCATCCTATCAGGCGTAGTATAATCGCTATTATTCATTACGGCAACTAAATAATTATTTAAATATTTATCTAATGATTTAGTTTTTTCGATATACTTCGCAAAGCTTTCACACGACTTCTTGTTATTAATTAATGATTTAGAACTTATGCGGTCATTTGTATTCTGGTTCAATAAAGTAACCGAATCATTAAAATAGGAGTAAAATTTTGCACAATCTTTTTTGAAATAGCAGCTCACAATTTCCATGAATGCTTTTTTAGCCTCCTCTTTTTCTGTTTGCGCATTCATTATACTGCCAACAAAAAACAAACTTATGATCAATATCCGTTTCATACTTAAGTATTACTAATTTACAAAAAGTTTGGCAAATTTAAAATTCACAAAATTTAATAGATGAATTTTGATTTTATACCCATTAATAACCAAAATATCATCCCAAAAAAAAGCACAGGCTTAACAACCTGTGCCTTTTTATAAATGTTTTTTTTCTATGAATTAATTCTTAATAAATTTTTTTCTTGAATTAAAACCGTTTGCGTTTAAGGTAAGTGTGTAAATTCCTTTTTCGAGATCAGCTACATCAATAGTATTGCAAAGATCTGTATTGATCATTTCTGTTCTTACTAATTTACCGGTTGCATCATTAATACTTACAGTTATATTTTTAGGCATAGTTATTTCAGACGAAATTGAGATCTTATCATTTACCGGATTTGGAAATAAGTTAAATGATACATTACTGCTATTCTCTTTAATTGCATTTGGTATAAGATTATTATTTATAGAAAAACTAAAGTTATCTGTTATCTGGCTCATGAAATCCATTTTACTATAACTGAAGGTTGCTACCGGAAATTTCTGAGAAGAGTGATAATACATAAAACCTGTAACAGTATATGTGATTTGAAATCCAGAGAAAGTAGCTGTTAACACACCGCTTAACTTAACCTGCAAACAATTAGTAAGAGTAATGTTTCCCGGCAATATTACTGTCCCCGTGCCTGTTCCTGAAACAGTAAAGGTGCTGGTTTGCGCTGTTGTGTTTGTGCCGGTGCCTGTTGAATAACCGGTATTATCAGTCCAATTAGATCCATATGTAAATGGATAGGTCATATAAATTTGGGTATTTGAATAGGTTGATGCAGTAGTTCCACTAAATGTACCTAAGGTTTCCTCGTTAGTTGCATTAGATTTTATCATATCGTAACTAGTAGAAGAACTCGTTGGTGCACTAAAACTCGCTAAATTAGCGGTTGGAAAAGCTGCTGCTGCACCGGGAATAGATGAAACTGTTGTATAGGTTGTATTGCTTTGCATGGCAGTGCCTGTTACAACTGAACTATAATTCCATACTTTATTTAAACCGGTTACTTTACTTATAGCCGTAGTTGAATCGTAATCATTCTCTTTATTAACATCACCAACAACGGGTCCGTTAAAAGCTTTTGTAAGTGTTAATTGCGCAGTTGAGATCTTTACTGCAAATAAAATAAATAATGTAAGGTAGATTTTTTTCATAGTAGTTGTTTTATTATGTAAAACTACTACTATTTTCACATTGTACAAGCAGGTTATTTACTAAACAAGCTATCTACAAACTCAACAGAGTTAAACACTTGCAGGTCGGTCATTTTTTCGCCAACACCAATATATTTTACAGGAATTTTAAATTCATCAGAGATGCCAATAACAACGCCACCCTTAGCGGTACCATCTAATTTTGTAACTGCGAGTGCAGTAACATCTGTAGCTGCAGTAAATTGCTTGCATTGCTCAATGGCGTTTTGTCCGGTGCTGCCATCTAATACTAAAAGCACTTCATGTGGTGCATCCGGCAATACTTTTTTCATAACGCTTTTAATTTTAGTTAACTCATTCATTAAGTTAATTTTATTATGTAAGCGTCCTGCGGTATCAATAATAACCACATCTGCATCTTTTGCTTTTGCACTGCTTAATGTATCAAAAGCCACACTTGCAGGATCGGCACCCATACCTTGACTAACAATTGGCACCCCTACTCGTTCGCTCCAAATGGTTAATTGCTCAACAGCTGCTGCTCTAAATGTATCGGCAGCTCCTAATATAACTGATTTTCCGGCTAATTTATATTGATAGGCTATTTTACCTATTGAGGTAGTTTTACCAACACCATTAACACCAACCACCATAATAACATGTGGTTTATTTTTTAATGGTTCAGAAAAATGTGATGGTCCTTGGTTGCTGCTATTTTCAAGTAGTAAGCCGGAAATTTCTTCTTTTAATAATGTATTAAGCGCATCGGCTCCAACATATTTATCTTTTTTAACGCGCTCTTCAATGCGTTTAATGATCTTTAAAGTTGTACTTACACCAACATCGCCGGTAATTAAAACTTCTTCTAAATTATCTAAAACATCAGCATCAACAGTACTTTTACCCGCAAGTGCCTTAGTAATTTTAC
>JALHPG010000090.1 GCA_022842625.1 Bacteroidia bacterium
ACTATAATAGCAAAAAGAGCAATACCTGTTTTTTTCATGTTTATTATTTTATGCTTCTACTTCTGTTACAATACTTGGGAAGATACGAACGTTGTTGTTCTCTTCTCTTCTAAATTGGTAAGTGTATTTGTAGTGACTCTCTAATCCGGATTTATTTGGTAAACCGTTGATCATCATAATATTTCTGTTCTTAGCAAAACGTAATAATTCACGTAAGTAGTGAGCAGAAATTTGTCCTACCTCGTCAATGATACAGTGTACCTTAAAGTCCTTACTACTGCGGTGACTCGACTCCTTGATAAATACATGGAGTAGGGTAATGTAAATAATTGCTTTTACAAGGATATCCGTTCCGGTACTACCAATGCTGTCAATTTTGTGTGTCCAGCCGGTTTCGTTCATACCTTCTTTAATGTTGAACTTCAATTCGAATAGATCCTGTAAACGAATTTCTTCCTGCTCTTGTTCTTTAATTGCGCTACGTAATTGTTCTAATAATTTAACCGCACGTCCGCTGATCTCACGTTTCTGGCCAGTTGCAAAGTCGGTGTTAAATAAACCTTCATTATAAACCAAACCATTCTCTTCGCGGAATTCCTGAATACGTTTTAATAATTTGTAAACTTTATTATCCGATTCTTCTAAACGAATTTTGATAAATTCAATTAGTTTACTTTCTTCAAACTCAGCTTTCTTAAAGTCTTCTGCGATCAAAGTAATAATGTGTTGAATTTTATCTTTTTGTCCGCTAAGCTCTTTTACTTTAGTAGCAATACTATCGGTAACTAAACCAATTTGTGTTGCAGTTTCAGCAATAGATAATTCAATTTTATTTTCGTTAATGAATGAACGTAAGTTTTGAGCGAAACGTTCGTATTCTCCTTGCGAAGCATCGTTACGAATCACAAAGTTAAAGTGATTATCTATTCTGAATTTACCGGCAAACTCATTTACGTAACGTTGAAAAGCACCGTACTCCTCATTAAAGTGTGAATCGTTCTTTAATAATTGAGTACAAAGATCCATGATATTATAATTGGTACGTTTTGCTTCGGCACGTTCTATTATGTCAGAATACTTAGTGTAAACAGGTGTTTCGCGGAAGTTATTGCTGTAAAAATTAATACCGTTATTAAAATCAATTAACTCTTCGTCAAACGCTTTTTTCTGCTTGTTTAATTCTAAACGTTTAGCAGTGTATTTGCGCATGGTCTCCTCTAATTGCAGAGTAAGATCATTATTGCTTTTTACAAATTCTTCTTTCTTTTGAATAAAGTCAGGCAATTTGTCAAAGATCTCGCGCTTATCTTTTAGGTAATCGCTAATGATCTGAGCATATTGTTCAATTTCCTTTAAGGCTTCCTGAATTTCTTTCATTCTATTTTCAACTATTTTTAGTTGTTTAGAATCAACCCCTTTGCTCTTATAGTTTGTTTCTTTTTCTTTTGATAATTCGTCTTCTTTATTCTCAAATTCTTTAACTTGATTTTTCTTTTCAACTTCAAGTTCAGAAATTTCAGTTTCTTGTCTTTCTTTTAATTCAGCTAAACGCTCTTCGTTATAAGCTTTTAATTTATCGAATTGATTATTAAAATCGTTCAGTAAATTATTTTTCTTTTTAGTTAAGATCGCTAACTCTTCTTCAATTAAATTTAAACGCTGACGGTTTCCGGTTAACGATTGCTCAACCTCAATACCGGCTTTGCTTCTCCATTCTTCTAACTCGCTGCCTAATTTGTGTTCGCGCTTATCGGCTAATTCTAAAGAGTAGGTAAGTACCTTAACATCTTCTTTCATTTCGCCTAACTGCTTACCAAATTTATCGGCAGCCAACATTTTTTCTTCGTTGTTAGCGGTTTGAAATACATTTAAAGCTTCTTCCAGATCACGGATCTGAACTAAACGTTCGTTCTTTTCAAATTGATATTCTTCAATTGATTTAGAAACTACATCAACCGTTTCAAGATTTAAGCTGATGCCATATAGTGTATCGGCTGCTTCTTGTTTGTATTCCGGTGAAATATCTGTTCTGAATAATAATTTTTCGTTTACAACCTTACCAATGGTATTGTGCCAGTTCTTTACATTCTTTTCTAAGAAACCATAAAACGCATCGTGTTGAACATTTAATTTACCTTCAATGTCTTTGATTTCGTTTTTGATCTTAATTATTTCGTTGTTGGTTTGGTTAACACGGTTGCTTAAAGATGTTTTTAATTTAACCTCTAAAGCTTCCCATTCGCGTTGTAAAGTCTGAACCATGTTCTGCTTTATGGCACGTTCACTTTTATTCTTGTAACTAACGGCACGTAACTCTGCTAACTCGCTTTCAAGATCTTTTATTTCCTGCTCGTAAAAACGGGTGGTACGAATTACTTTTTCTTCGCTTTTTAATTCGTTAAATTCAATTTGTTTGGCAGTTATTTCTGAACCAACTTCATTAATACCCTCATCACGCTTTTGTTTTAATTCACTATCGCGCTTATTATATTCGTTCTTTTGAAGTAATTGTAATTCGTTATAATGATTAAAGATCTCGCTGGTGCGGGAATTGATCTTATTAATGTAGGCCGTTTTATCGTTACGTAATTGCTCTATTAATGTAGAGTATTTCATTTCGATACTTGCCACGTTAGAGGTTAAACTTTCGTACTCACGACGTGCAATGTTCAATTCAACCTGTAGTTTTTCACGCTCTTGATTTTTCTCTAAAGCCTGCTCAACATTTTGATCTTTGTAAACTTTTAATTTTTTGTTGGCATCACGAATGGTACGGTCGTAATAACCGATCTCTTCACGAATATCATTTTGTTTACTTTCAATATTCTCTTTAGTAGTTTCGTGTTCTGCAGTTAAAATTTCTAATTCTTCTTCTTTCTTTTTAGATGCATCACGAATAGATTCGTTCTGTGTTTCCGCAAAACGTAAACTGCTTCCTAGCTTGTCAGCCATTTCCATTTGCGCACCTTTTAGCATGTGCACCTGATCGTATTTTTTATCGATCATCTCAATTAACTGAGTGGATTCTTTTTTAAGATAGGTTTCAATATCCGAATATTTTTCGTTGAATTGACGTAACTGACGTTCCACCTGCTCAAGCTTAATACTGCTGCTTTCAGAGGTTAATGAGTTGGCAATAAAGTCTTTTATAAAGCGAGAGTCAACACTGCTTTTTGAAGACAAGAATACGTTGGTGATAGATTTAGGAATGTTTTGATATTTCTCATTTCCTTTAAGTAAATGGAATTTCGATAATTGCTTATCAGTTTCTGTGCCGTAAATAATATTTCTGTAACGTTCAAACGTATCAATTTGGTTAGAGATATAAATGCCTCTTTTTTCAAGATTAGCAATGATCTCTTTAATTTTCATAGCCTCATCATTCGCCGTGAAAAAGAAATCAGGATCAAATGGAGCATCTACAAAACGAAACACTAATTTATTATGACGGTAAACCATCACGAAAAATGATTTATCTTCAGTTGCTATTTCATAAATTAAATATGAGTTTTCGTAACGGAAATAGTGTTCCTCGAAGGGTTTTTGAGAAGCAGAAATACCTAAACCTCTACTATTAGCGCTATAAAAAAACAAGATAGCACGTTGTAAAGATGTTTTTCCAAAGTTGTTGGTCCCAACAAAACAGGTGTTACCACTCAATTCTATATCCGCGTATTTTACGTTGGAAATATTTATTTCTACAATTCTATTTAATATTCTACAGTTATTTTCCATTCTTTATTTCTTAGATCTTACTACTTTCTTAACTCTATTTAATTTTTTTTTCTGCCCTTCGACTCCGCTCAGGGCACCTGCTATTTAATTATAAATCAATCCTTGTGCGTCATCAGATCCGGAGCTGCTGTCTTCATAAATAGCAACCGAATTAATTACATCTAATAAATACGCGTAAGAATCTAATACTTTGTAGGATTCAGATTTTTCGTCTTCCATCTCTAAAAACGAATCGCGGCTCATTAAGTCGCAGATCTCACGCACTTTATTGTGTAAGGTTTCTGAACGGTACAAAGGAATCTTTTGTAATTTTTGTTTCAAACGAACATTAGCATTACACTCTTCAGCAATTTCACCCGGTCTAAAACGACTACCGATCGTGATCTTATTATCCATACTTGCTAATAGATCAATGATATCGATATAACGCTCAAAACGCTCTAATTTTTTTTCGATCTCGCTATTTGGTTCGTTCAATTTTGAGAAGTAGAAAAAATTATTTCCACGTTCAATATTGTAACGAATAACGTTAAAATAGGCTTGTAATCTGTCAAAATTATCAGGGTTATTTATTACGTCGTATAAACGGTTCATACCGTCTTTAGTTCCATTACTCGAAATAAAATTTCCGCGTGCCATAACACCAAAAATGTCGTGGGTTTGTTTAGGAAAATTAAAATCTTCTGCTAACATATTATCTATTCCTTTTATTTAATTTCTTGTTATTAATCCTTGATCTTTTCTTTTTTAGCTTTTGGTTTTGCTCTTTCCTGTAAAGGAAGAATCAATGTATAACCTAAACGTTTTTGCACTTCGCTTCCGGTATCTTTATAATCAAAATATTGCAAACGGTATTTAAAATCAAGATCGCTTTGGTATTCCATGGCTATTTCTACAAATAATGACAAACGGTCTTCAAACGTCACGTTACCAATAGCTTTAGGGAATTTATAGTCCATTAAATATTCAAATAAATTAGCTTTTGTTTGAACTAAAAAACGTTCAACTAATTTTTCGGTATCTAATTTTATTTGTTGTTCTAATCCTTTGTCTTTAAAGTCACCCGCCATTTTACCGGCAATACCTCTAACCATTAAACGGGTTAGTTTGTATTTTTCGGCGATACGTTTACATAAAACGTGACCATCATCGGTATATAAAAAGTCGATAGAGATCTTTGTTTTTGGAGTTTTATGTCCGTTGTGTTTAAGGGTATTTATGTTACCTACTATTTCTTTAAAATTAGTTTTAAAGTAAAGTGAGCCGTGTTCTTTGATCTCTTTTAAACGCTGAGCTTTTTTATAAACATCAATCTGGAACTGGATCTTATTGATGAAATCCGTGATGTCTGTTTGGATCTCGATCAGGTAATCCAGATTCTCAATTAAACTAACTTTTAATGCCGATACTATTCCAAATAATTCGGTGTCGTTTGTTAAATTAAATAGAGCTCTTGTATCTTCAACAACATCGGTAGTTTTTTTAATGAACTCAATAATGGTGTCACGCTTCTCTCTGTAATCTTCAAGTTTTTGGAGCTTAATGCGATAGTTACTTTCGTTCTTGTAAGTATCATCCACATTTTTTTGAAGCTTGATAATTTCGCGTGTAAGAGTAGAATTAATGCGTTTTAAATATTTTTTGATACTTCTCAGGAAGCGCATTTCGCGGGCTTCCTGGTAGAATCGAATATGGCGATTTAGCTCATTGATATAGTCGTTTATGAAACCCGGAGTTACTTCTCCTATCTCCATAAAATCTTCGAACATGGCAACAACGGCGTCGTTAAGACTAACGATGTTTTCGTATTCGTAAATTAGATCGAGGGATTTTAATTTTTGATATTGTTCCGCCGAAATATCTTCGCGAGACAATAGTTCGTTAACCGTTATGTTTTCGCGGTTAGCAAATAAAAACTCAACTACACCACGTTGATGATAGAGTTGAGAGAGAATATCGTTTACATTGACCTGTAGTGCCATCTTTTTACCTAATTACTAAAAATACGAAGGCTACAGTTTTTAACGAAATGCCTTTATTAACAAAAAAAGACGTAATTAACTTTTTTCGCTAAAAGACTTGATTTTAAAGGGATTAGAAGGGGTTGTAATTGGAATTAAAGTATTAACAGTTGTTATAAAGATTTAACAGGCTGTTGATAACCCTTACTATTGCACTAAATTTAGCTTATTACTTAGATGTTTTATACAAATTTAGTAGAACGTTTATGAATTCTGTCCACTCGTATTTTTTCTTTTCTATGCGAACATTTTGAGTAAACTCTTCTTCTTTATTTTGAGAAAAGTAGGTGATCATCTTTTCTGAAATTTCGGAAACAGATGTTCCTACAACATAACCACATTTTTCGTTTGGAACAATTTCTGCCAACCCGCCAACATTTGTAACCAACATTGGTTTTTCATAGAAATACCCAACCATTGTAACTCCGCTGTTTGTAGCATTTCTATAGGTTTGTGCTACTAAATTACTGGCGCAGAAATAATAACGTACATCTTCGTTCGCAATAAATTTATCATGAAGAATTACTTGATCTTGTAACTGATGTTTTTGAATGAGTTCTAAATAAGGTTGTTTGTCTTCGTAAAATTCTCCCGCAATTAATAGTTTAATATTTTGCTTTTTTATTTCCTGATGATCCATGGCTTCCATTAAAATATCTAAGCCTTTATAATGACGGATCAAACCAAAAAATAAAATAATTTTGTCGCTTGAATTTAAATTCAATTTTTTACGCGCTTCTTCCATACTTACACTTGCACCATATGTTTCGTACATGGGGTGAGGCGAGTAGGCTTTATTTTTATTTGTTGAGAATTTCGAAATGTCATTCAAAACAGTTTTGCTCATTGCAATAAAACCATCGCAGCTTTTTACGAAGTAATTAGTAAACGGTTTGTCACCAAAACGTTTTTCATGTGGAATGATATTATCTGTAAGTGCTAATACTGTTGTTTTTGATCTTACTAATCTACCAATTGTGCCTAAGCATGGACCAAAAAAAGGAAGCCAATACCGGAACAAAATAAAATCGGGTTTTTCTTTTTTAATAAACCTGGCAACTTTTATCCAGTTAAAAGGATTAACTGTATTTATAAGTGTATGAATTTTTATTCCATCGGGAGCCTTACCGCTTGTTTCATACTGCGTAGAACCCGGAAATAAAAAGTTTGGGTATTGTAATGAGTAGGAAATTATTTGTGCATCATGTCCGGCTTTATTTAATTCTGCACATAAGTTCTCATTAAACTGCGCTGGTCCTCCGCGAAGAGGGTAGGCCGGACCTATGATAAAGACTTTTGACATATTAACTTCAAAAATTATTTATCGTATAATTTATTGATCAAACTTGGTAATTGTTTTGCAGCGAAGAGTTCGCGCATTTTTTCTTTGGCTTCACCGGCAGGAGATCCAAAATAGGTTTTACCGGCAGCTACGTTTTCGCCTACACCACTTTGTGCTAAAATAGTTGCGCCGTCCTCAATAGTTATGCTGCTGCTAATACCAACTTGTCCCCACATGGTTACTTTATTGCCAATATTACAAGCGCCTGCAATACCAACTTGTGCGGCAAATAAACACATTTCGCCAATTAAAACATCATGTCCGATATGAACCTGATTATCTAAAATACAACCTTTACCAATTTTAGTAATGGCTGTTACGCCTTTATCTATAGTACAATTAGCGCCAATTACAACATTGTCTTCAATTACAACAATACCGCAGGTGTTTAATGGTTCAAATTCTGTTGCACGTTTTTTAAAATAAAAAGCATCGCTACCAACAGTTGTATTTGCATGAATGATAACATTATCGCCTACAATACAATTTTCGTAAATAACCACATTTGGATGGATGATACAATTTGATCCAATAACCACATTGTTGCCAATAAACGCTCCCGGCATGATGATAGTATTAACGCCTATTTTAGCGCTTTTACTGATGGCTTGAGAGGAATATGTTTTTGGAGAAAAATGTTTTGTTAGGGTATTAAATGCCGTAAATGGTTCCGGGTGTATGATCAAAGCTTTTCCTAATGGACAATCAACTTCTTTATTAATAATAATTGTAGATGCAGCCGAGTTTAGGGCTTTTTCGTAATATTTTGGATGATCTACAAAAACAATATCACCAATTTTTACTCGATGAATCTCATTAAGTCCGGTAATTAAATGGTGTTCATCTCCAATAAAACTTGCGTTTAAAATTGTAGCAATTTCTTTTAAATTAATTGGATCTATTTGCATACTTTTTTTTTAGAGATCTATTTCATCATCAAAACGGTTATTACTTCCTTCCGTTCCTGCATAGCCCAAACGTTTACCGGTTCTAAGAACACTGCTATTTGATTTTTCCTGCATTTCCATTACGGTAACTTGTCTTACAGCGTCAAACGGCGGTGTGTGTAAATCAAAAGAAATTACATAAATAATAAGCTCGTTAAGAATATCATTAATAATATCTTTATTTATTTCTTCTTCGCTAAACGAACTGTATTTATATCCAATTTGGGTGCGAGTTTCAACGAAAAATTTTTTCTCTCTATTAATAAAAATTCTAGCTATTAAAAATCCAAGGTCGTTATAGCGATTGTATTTATAAGAATCTGCAAGGAAATTATAAACATTAATAATTCCACAAAATGAATTATAAGCAGATTCTTTAATGTAGCTTGTTTTAAACATTGGGTGCGAACGATCAAATTCAAACACATTTGTATGCATGTTTAATTCTAAAAGATCGCCTGCAACTTTTAATTGAGCCCCTTGCAAATTAACATCTTTGTAATTTACACTTACACGTTTGTCAATTTTATTGATAGAATTACCTAACTCTTCTGCTTTATCTTTTAGACAATCTTTTAACAAATTAAACACGGAAATTGTGTTAGCAAACACATTTTGTTTCATAACCGATTTTTCGGTTAAGAGTTTAATAATTGTTTCTTTTTGTTTTTCTCCTTGATCGCTCATAAATGAGATTTTTAATATGCCCTTGCAAATAAAACCCTTTGTGTACTTGGTTTTCCGCTATAAATACAAACTCCGTTCTCAAGAGGATTGTTTAATGGAATACAACGTATAGTTGCTTTAGTTTCATTTTTTATTTTCTCCTCGGTTTCAGGCGTTCCGTCCCAGTGAGCCATAACAAACCCTGGAGTTTCATCTAAAACTTTTTTAAATTCATCGTAGGTTTCAACTTTGTAGGTAGCAGCATTTCTACGCGCTAAGGCTTTTTGAAATAAATTCGTTTGAATATCTTCTAATAGATTAGCAATATAATTTTCTGCATCCTCCATATTGATCACTTCTTTGGTTAAAAGGTCGCGACGAGCAATTTCAATAGTGCCATTAGCCATATCTCTTTCACCAATAGCAACACGTACAGGCGTGCCCTTTAATTCATGTTCGGCAAATTTAAAACCGGGACGCTGAGAATCTCGGTTGTCATATTTTACTGAAATATTTTTTGCATTAAGTTTTGCTTTAAGATTATTTGCAAATTCACTGATCTGATCTAAACCTTCTTGGCTTTTATAAATTGGTACAATTACAACTTGTGTAGGCGCTAATTTTGGAGGGATAACTAAGCCATGATTATCGCTATGACTCATGATCAAAGCACCCATTAAACGTGTACTAACTCCCCAACTGGTTGCCCAAACATGATCTAATTTGCCTTCTTTATTTGCAAATTTTACATCAAAGGCTTTTGCGAAATTCTGTCCTAAAAAGTGTGAGGTTCCCGCTTGTAAAGCTTTACCATCCTGCATTAATGCTTCAATTGTATAAGTATCATCGGCTCCTGCAAAACGTTCGCTTGGAGTTTTTACGCCTTTAATAACGGGCATTGCTAACCAGTTTTCTGCAAAATCGGCATAAACTTCTAACATTTTGCGTGATTCTTCAATAGCTTCTTCTTTAGTTTCATGGGCAGTATGGCCTTCTTGCCATAAAAACTCTGCGGTTCTTAAAAATAATCGCGTACGCATTTCCCAACGCACAACATTTGCCCATTGATTAATTAATAATGGAAGATCGCGGTAACTTTGGATCCAGCCTTTATAAGTGTTCCAAATAATAGCTTCGCTTGTTGGACGAACAACAAGTTCTTCTTCGAGTTTAGCGTCTGGGTCTACAATTAATTTACCTGGATTTTGAGGATCAGTTTTTAAGCGATAGTGGGTAACAACAGCACATTCTTTTGCAAAACCCTCTGCATTTTTTTCTTCTGCTTCAAATAAACTTTTTGGAATAAACAATGGAAAATAGGCATTCACATGTCCTGTATCCTTAAACATTTTATCTAGAGTTTGTTGCATTTTCTCCCAAATAGCGTAACCGTGTGGTTTAATTACCATACAGCCTCTTACCGCACTATGGTCGGCCATATCTGCTTCTACAACAATATCATTATACCATTTACTGTAATCTTTTTCTTGTGGAGTTATTACCTTACTCATAAATCAATTTAGTTCTTAATTACATTTTTTTGTTTATAAAAATATATGGTAAAAAATGTAAAAATTTAAAATACTTGCTTCTTTTTGTGTAAATTTACTTAAAATCTCCGCAATATTATTAACTTTTTAAAAGATTTGCGATGAAAAAAATTCTAATTCCAATAGCTTTTTTTACATTAATTTTTAGTTCGTGTAAAATTTCTCAACTTGAATCATACCAAGATGATATCTATGCTAGTCCTTCTGAAGAAAAAAAGTTAGCAAAACTTGCGGCTGCTGAACAAGCAAAAAAAGCTGCTGAAGAAAAGCAAAAACAAGAAGAAGCAGCTTTGGCTCAAAAAGCTAAAGATGATGCTAATCCTTATTATCAAGATCCGCAATTTAATTCAGACGATTATTACGATTATAAATACGCTTCAAGCATTAGCCGCTTTCACAATCCGGTAATGGGTGCAGGGTATTACGATAATTTTTATACTAACTCGTATATGTATAATCAAAATCCAAATATGTGGGGCTCTAGTATCTACAGTTCTTATGGTTGGATGCCAAGTAATCAATTTAATAATTTTAATACCGGTTTTGGTTTAACTTTTGGAAATACTAATTGTTGGAGTTGTCAAAATAACGGTTGGAATAACGGTTGGGGATATAACAATGGTTGGAACAATGGCTATGGTTATAACAATGGTTGGAACAATGGTTGGGGTTATAACAATGGATGGAACAATGGTTGGGGATACAACAATGGATGGAATAATGGTTGGGGAAATAATAATGGTGGATGGGGTTATTTTAACAGTTTTGATGTTAATAGTGCTTACAGTAAAACTGAGTATGGTCCAAGAGGCAGTAACGGCGGAGGAAACAGTTCTCGTCAAACATCTGCCGGAATGTTAGTACCTGAAGAAAATGGTTCTCGTATGCAGTTTATTAATGAGGTTTTAGCTAAACAAGAAAGTACCCCAAAATTTACTGATGTACCAAGGAAAATTTTAAATAATTCGGCAAACCAAAATTTTAGCGGTGGACAAATTAATTCGTCTGAGCCGGTTAAAACAAGGACTTCAAGTTCAAGCAATAATTTTCCTAATAATACTAACACCAATACTAACATTAATAATTCACCTAAAAATGAAGATGGTTTTTGGCCTAAAGTACTTAACAGCAACCAAAATTCCGGGCCGGTTAAAACAACTAATTCTAGTTCAGATAGCCCAAGGAATGAAAACTCGAAGCCTGAAAAGATACGCAGTAGCCAATTTGAGAACAATAATAATATGAATTTTGAACGTTCGAACAATTCGGGCAACTCAAATAACGGTGGCGGTTCTTCTAGTCCAAGAAATAATGGTGGAGGTGGATCTACCCGTCCTAGATAATCATTTATGTTTCGTGTTATTCTTTTATTTGCCTTTTTGGCAATAGGTTACTATTCAATATCTCAAAATGATTTGGATGCTATACGTTATTCACGGGTTGGTGTAAATGGTACATCTAGATTTGTTGGATTAGGTGGTGCTTTTGGAGCTGTGGGTGCTGATCTGAGTTGCGGTGCATACAATCCGGCAGGTTTAGGTTTGTATAGGAGAGGTGAGATAACTTTTTCCGGAGGACTAAAGATCACAAACAATGAAGGAATAATAAATTCAAAAACTTCAACAACTCCAAACTCTGAATTTACATTTAATAATTTTGGTATTGTTGGCGGTTGGCAGGCAAAAAACGACAAGGAAAGTCGTAACGTTTTTTCTTTCTCAAGTTCACAAACCCAAAATTTTGAAAGTAAGACCAGAATGTCCTCTTACACTAATTCTAACTCAATTGCCAAAGACATGCTAAACAAAGCAAATCAGGCGGGTTCTGCATCTAACTTAAACTCGTATTATGAAGGCTTAGCTTACAACGTTTATTTATTGGATTATGATAGTGCCACGGCAAAGTTTTTTTCTTTTGTAGATCTTAAAAGATCAGTCCTTCAAACCAGAGATATTGTAACTTCAGGAAGAGTTAATGACCGTAATTTTTCATACGCTTACGCATATAAGGATGAGTTTTATTTTGGATTAAGTTTGGGTATTCCAAAAGTTGAATATGTTTCAACCACCACGCATACCGAACGAGATGATAAAGATAGTATGAAAGTTACTTTAACGTCAACTTCTTTCTCTTCAACCTATTCCGATGGATTGCCATTTGTTTACGGCGATAAACTCGGATTTAACAGCCTAACCTATGTTGAATATTTTAAAACTACCGGTAGTGGGCTTAACCTCAAACTAGGAGGTATTGCACGTGTAAATGATAATTTTCGTATAGGATTTTATTATCACACACCAACTATTTATACTTTAAAGGATGAATATTATAATACTATTAGTGCTTCATTCGATAAAGATCCTTCAAAGCCAATCACATTAAAAGATCCGGTTGATGGAGGTTTATTTAATTACAAGGTCATTACTCCCGGAAGAGTTAGCGTAAATACCGCAATTATTATTAAGAAAATATCGGTAATAGGTGTTGATTATGAAGTTGTAAATTATAAAACAGCATCACTAGGAAGTGTTGATGTATCGGATTTTGCAGGCGTTAATGCAGTAATTAAAAACAAATATAAAATCGGTCATAATTTAAGAGTAGGGGCCGAATTTAATGTTAAACCAATTATGTTTCGCTTAGGTTATAACATGCAAGGTAGCCCATTTGGCAACTCATTTACAGGTAATTTTGTTCGTCAGTCTTTTTGTGTTGGTGGCGGATTTAGAACAAAAAACAATTTTTATTTTGACCTTGTTTGGGTAAAAACAATAAGTACCGAAGATTATTTTTTATATTCTACTTTTAACTCTAATGCCAGCATAAAATATAATGCTACCAACCTTTCTGCTACAGTTGGTATAAAATTCTAAATATTTTAATTATTACTGTTTTTTTGACCAATTAATCTTTACTTTTAAATTCTTAATATTTAATAGAATTTAATTATGAGCAAAAAAATACTTGCAAACGATGGCATAGATGCTGTTGGTAAAGGATTATTAGAAAAAGCAGGATTTACTGTTGTAACCGATAAAGTTGAACAAGAGAATATAGCTAAAGAAATTAATGATAAAGGTTATGTTGCAATAACAGTTCGCAGCGCTTCAAAAGTTAGAAAAGATATTATCGACGCTTGCCCAAATTTAAAAGTAATCGCTCGTGGTGGTGTTGGAATGGATAATATTGATGTTGAATATGCCAGATCAAAAGGTATTAATGTTATAAATACACCCGCTGCTTCAAGTAACTCAGTTGCTGAATTAGTATTTGCTCACCTATTTAATGCTGCTCGTTTCTTATATGATAGCAATCGTCAAATGCCTGTTTCCGGTGAGGATAAATTTGATGATCTTAAAAAGAAATATGCAAAGGGTATTGAGTTAAGAGGCAAAACAATGGGTATTGTTGGCTTTGGAAGGATTGGACAAACGGTTGCTAAAATGGCTTTAGGTTTAGGAATGAAAGTATTGGCTTTTGATCCTTTTGTTACCGAAGCAATTATAGATATTGATATTAACGGAAATGAAAAAGCGGCGTCTGTTCCAATTAAAACTGTTGGTATGGATAAGGTAATTCAAAATTCAGATTATATTACTTTTCACGTACCGGGTGGAAAATTAATTACTCGTCACGAAATTGCAAGTATGAAAAACGGTGTAATTTTAGTTAATACTGCTCGTGGTGGTGTTATAAATGAAGATGATCTTTTAGAAGCATTAAACAGCGGTAAAGTTGCACACGCTTGTTTGGATGTGTTTGAGAACGAACCTCGTCCTTCTGTTGGTATTTTAAAAAACCCTAAAATTTCATTAACACCCCACATTGGCGCAGCCACCAACGAAGCGCAAGAACGCATTGGTGTTGAATTAGCTGAAAAATTAATTGAAGCTTTAAAATAATTAAGTCGTTAGTCGCTAGAATTTAGTCAATGGTCAACGACTGATTTCTAATGACTAAAGACTTTCGACTTACATCTAACGACTAAAAATAATGGCAACAGTACTTCCTTTTAAAGGTTTACGCCCAACAAACGATAAGGTTCATTTAGTAGCCTCACGTAGTGTTGATGGTTATAATCCTGGTGAATTAAAAGATAAGTTGGCGGGTAATCCTTTCACTTTTCTGCATGTAATTAATCCTGATTTTGAAGATGGAGTAAGAACCAAACCGGGGTCAAAAGAACGACTAGTAAAAGTAAAACGTAGATTTAAATCATTTATAAAAGAAAAGGTTTTACAGCGAGATGAAAAACCTGCCTACTATATTTATCGTCAAATAAAAAACAATATAGAATTTATTGGCATTATAGGTTGCACAAGTATTGATGATTACATGAACGGCGTCATTAAAATACATGAACAAACCATCACCGAACGCGAAGAGAAATTAAAAGATTATTTAGAGGTGTGTGAGTTTAATGCAGAACCGGTTTTATTTTGTTATCCAAATGATGCAACACTTGATACTATAATTTCAGATGTTTCTAATACTGTTCCTGATTATGATTTTACAACAACCGATAAAGTGCGTCATACGTTATGGGTAGTAAATGATACTAAAAAAGTTGATGTTATATCAAAACGTTTTGCGGCAACTCCTGCAATCTATATAGCAGATGGCCATCATCGGTCGGCATCCTCTGCCTTACTTGGAAATATAAAGCGCAAAGCAAAAACGAATTATACCGGTAAAGAAGCATTTAATTATTATTTAGGCGTTTTCTTTTCAGAAACACAATTAAAAATTTACGATTATAACAGGATCGTTAAAGACTTAAATAATTTAACTATTCCTGAGTTGCTTCAAAAATTAAAAACAAAATTTGAAGTAAAAGAAAAAGAACTATCTATTTTTAAGCCTGCAAAAAAGCATGAGATAAGCATGTATGCAGAAGGAAAATGGTACTCTTTGATCTGTAAAAAAGGCACATACAATACAGAAGATCCTGTGGGAAGTTTAGATGCTTTTATTTTAACCGAACAAATCCTTTCACCAATTTTAGAAGTCCACGATCTTAAAACTGATAAACGAATTGGCTTTATACCCGGCGTTAAAGGTCCGGAAGCGCTGAAAAAATCAGTAGATGAAGGAAAAGCCGCAGTTGCATTTGGATTATATCCGGTAACTATGGAGCATCTAAAATGGAT
>JALHPG010000091.1 GCA_022842625.1 Bacteroidia bacterium
ATGCTCCTGCACCTAAAAAACTACTTGTGCTTAAAACGCCACCTCTAAAACCTGACCCACTAGCATCGATTCTTCCGCCCGGATTAATTATTGTATTTCCATCAACTTCAAGCGCAATAACTCCCCCGGTTGTGCCATTCCATGCAGGAGATGTGATACTTCCTGCTGCTCCAATAGTTAAGGAAGTATAGCGTCTAGCCTTAACCACCTGAACCTTACCGGCAGATGAATAATCATTTTTTAGGGGGCAATCGATAGTGATAACGTTTCCGGCAACAGATGAGATCTGCGCGTATTCATTGTTTCCTGCGTTATTATAACTCACAATTTTACCAAACGCAGGCGAGTAGGGCTCTGCACTATTAGGGTTACCCCAAATATTACTGAAGCAATTCACGCTTGCTCCTTGCATTTGGATAATATAGATCAGGTCGCCAACGCCGTAACCGGCTGAACTTAAAACATTAATAGTTGTATTGCCAATAAAAGCATTGGCTGTTAATGAGGTGTATTGATTAACAATTGTTGCAGGTGCAATAATATTTCCGGCACCATCTTTTCCTTTTTGTGAAAAAATTGCGGTAGAAAAAATAAGTATAATTAAAAGTGAAAAATACTTTTTCATAATAGGAAACTAATATAAGAATTTAGATTTTAGATATTAGGTTTTTTACTTAGTAAAACAACCATTTAACTCAGTAATTTGCCGCTTTTAAGGGTTATTTAGTAATAAAAAAGAAATTTATTGAAATAAGCAGCTTAAATTTGAATAATTATGCTTTTTAACTTAAAGGAATTTGAACATAAAATTGAGGAAACATTCCTTAAAAAAGGGCTAAAATTATTCCTGAAAAAAAAGGTTGAGCTAATTAAAAAAACAGGAAATGGATCGTTTTCTTTTTTGATCCATGAAAAAAATATTGGCGAAATTTCTGTTCATATCAGATCTGAAAAAATTCAAAACTACAATTGCTTTTGCGGTAATAAAAATCATTGCGAACATTTAGCAGCGGTTTTATTTTATTTACAGCAAGAGTCACTCGATCTTGGTAATGTTAAAAGATCAAAAGAACAAACAGCAACCCTAAAATCAACACCGCCTAAACGTCACAATAATAAAAAAAACAAATTTGCCAGATATATTCATCTAATCAAGAACATAACCAAACCCTTCATCGCTTTTACAAAATTAAAAAGTGCTCAGATTGGTGAGATCCAAAAAAAAATAAACTTTGAAAAAAATGGTGCTTCATCATTTAATGATGATTATTATTTCAATCTGGCTCTAATTTGCGAGTTGCCTAAAATTCCCAACTTCAACCATTCTGATCGGGAGAATGCTATTGAAGCGCTCATAAGAAATGCTGCATTGGAAATTGAAATGAATTTTAATATAGGACTTTCTGAAAATGAAAAGGAGGCTTTTATTGAAGCAACCTACTATTCAGTGAGGTCACAGCAAAATTTTAAGTCAGGTATTTATTCATTTTTGATTGCGCGTGCAGCGGTTATTATGAATAATAAAATCAATTTTGCAGAGTTAAAAGTTTTATTAAAAAAACGAAAACAGAGTAAAAATAAAACAACAGCAATTGACAGAAAGTTAATTGCAGAGTTGGAGCTTTCTATACAAGAAGCTGGTTTAATCAAAAAAATATTTTCCCTAAAAAATTACGAGACCGCCATGGAATTGCCCATTGCATTGGCGGAAATAGAATTTCAGAAAAAGAATACAGTAAAAGGTTTTAAAATTTTACAACAATATGCCGAAAGAATAAAAACAGAGAACATAAATAAATATTTAGACCTTATTCAAGAGCAGTTGTTTTTTGCTAAAAAATACAACAACAATAAAACTGAACAAAACTGTTTAATTGAAAAATTTGTTTGTGGTTATTTTATTGATGCAACAGAACTTGATCGCTTTTTTGAATTGAATAAAAAGCAAAATAAGGATGATCTTGTAAGAGAAATAATAGTAAAACTAAAGACCTCTTCTTTGTTTTTTACGTTTGAAAAAATTGCCGTTGTTTTAATGCATCATCATAAATTTGACGAGCTGATTAATGAAATAAAAAAAGAAAAAAACAAATTCAAATTGCTGAATGAAATTGCCATTAAGACATTCCCTCACTATGATCTGGATTTTTTAAACCTTTACACCAAACATTTTTTAAACGCTATTGCCGATGCAAAATTCCCATTCTTTCAACAAGAAATGTTCGATCTTGCACGAACTTATTTAGTCTTGTTGCCGGGAGAAGTGCGAGAAAATTTGATCAGGAAGTTTAAAGATAAATTGCTTTATGAAAAAAACATGGTCGAATATATTTGTAAGCTTTATCCTTCAATTGTTTAACAGCGGGGACCTCATTCTTAAAATGTCTTAACGTTTTAAGAATCCTCAAGCATAAAAATTGCCTCGCCAAACTCATTTATAGCCTTATTGTTTTTTTGCGTTTTGGCTAAATCCAAACCCAATTTAAAATAGTGAATCGCTTCGTTGTTTTTTAATTGCGACTCAAATAATTTACCTAACTGATAATAAGCGGCAATATAATCAGGACAAAGCTCTAGTACTTTTTTAAATTGAAATTCTGCTTGCTCAACATCTAATTCGCCAACATATTCTAGACCCAAAGCGTAATTTAGAAAAATGTCACTAGGCTCTTTAGAAAGCATTTCATGCAACATGTCAATACGGTTAAGGCGTTCCATAAGGGAAATTTATGCAGACGTAAATTGTTTTAAGAACCTAACATCGTTCTCAAAAAATAAACGTAGATCTTTAATTTGATATTTTAACATGGTAATTCTTTCAATACCCATGCCAAATGCAAAGCCTTTATATTTATTAGCATCAATTCCGCAATTGGTTAACACCTGTGGGTCAACCATTCCGCAACCTAATATTTCTACCCAACCGGTATACTTGCAAACATTGCAACCTTTACCTTTACAAATGGTGCAACTAATGTCCATTTCGGCACTTGGTTCAGTAAACGGAAAATAACTTGGTCTTAATCTAATTTTAGTTTCTGCACCAAACATTTCTTTCGAAAAATATAATAAGGTTTGTTTAAGATCTGCAAACGAAACTTTTTCATCAATGTATAATCCTTCTACCTGGTGAAACTGGCAGTGGGCACGTGCGCTGATGGCTTCGTTACGATAAACTCTTCCCGGTGATATTGTGCGAATTGGAGGTTTTTGATATTCCATAATGTGCACCTGCACGCTGGATGTTTGTGTTCTTAAAACCATTTCCGGATTTATGTTCACGTAAAAAGTGTCTTGCATATCACGCGCGGGATGATTTTCGGGCGTATTTAATGCCGAAAAATTATGCCAATCGTCTTCAATTTCTTTTCCATCACTAACAGTAAATCCTATACGAGAAAAAATATCAATGATCTGGTTTTTTACTAAAGATAATGGATGGCGACTTCCTGCCTGTAATGTTGGCAAAGCAGGTAAAGTCAGATCAACACCTTGCTTTTCGTTTGCGTCGGCCTCTGCATCAAATTTTTCTTTAAGATGATTAATTTTTTCCTGAGCCTTTGTTTTTAATAAATTAAGTTTTTGTCCAACTTCTTTTTTAAGATCAGCAGGTACATCCTTAAAATCATCAAATAAGGCAGTTACTTCGCCTTTTTTACTTAACCATTTAATGCGGTATTCTTCAACTTGCTCTTTGGTTTGTGCACCAAAAGATTCTACTTCCTCTAACAACTTGTGTATTTTTTCGAGCATATTCACTTAATTACTTGATAATCTGTACAAAAATAAACAAATTTAAAGATTATTAGAGATGCGCTTATTTTTGCTCATAGGATTTTTTGTTATAAATGCCCTAACTATTAGGGCTCAATTAATTAGTTTTTCTATACATGATGGCGATACCATTAATATGGTTGATAAAGATAGTCTTAGGCAGGGCGTTTGGCGTACCTTTTGGCCAGGCGGAAAATTAAGCAGCGAAGTAGTATATCGAAACAATAAAAAACAAGGCTTAGAGATCAGTTGGTATAATCACAGCCAATGCGTTAAACAAGAAACTTATTATAATAACGGTCAATTAGATGGACCTGTAACTTTTTACTCAAAAAATTGTGCTAAAGAATTTATTGAAAATTATAAAAACGGTATAAAAGAGGGACTTGAACTTACTTATCATACTAACGGACGAATAAAGGCAGAAGGTTATTATAAAAAAGGAAATTTGGATGGGGTTTACAAAGTGTATACAAAAACAGGAAAATTTGATTTTGAGAGTAGAACTACCACCGGGCCTGTTGAATTTGACACAGATGTGGCAGATACGGCAAACAATAGTGTTTACCAGGTTTTGAAGAGAAATCCTAAATGGAAAAAGAATATTATTGTTACTGATCTCACCTCAAGCATGTACCCCTATGCTAAACAAATTAACACTTGGCTAAAACTATTTTTTTTAAAAGATACCGCCCAACAATATTTTGTTTTTTTTAATGATGGTGATAATAAGCGCGATGCCGATAAAAAAATTGGTGTAACAGGAGGCATTTATATTTGTAAGGCTAAAACCTGTGAGGACCTTGTAAATACAATGAAGTTAACGATAAAAAAAGGCGCAGGGGGCGATCCGCCGGAAAATGTGATAGAAGCTATTTTAACCGGACTAAAAAAAGTAAGAAATCCTGACAATGTTATTTTAATTGCTGATAATTGGGCAAAAGTTAGAGATATTATGTTGCTGAGCAGAATAAAAGTACCGGTAAGAGTTATTTTATGCGGTGTTTATGATGGTATGGAAATTAATACGGATTATTTAAATATTGCTTATAAAACCAAAGGCTCCATCCACACCATAGAGCAGGATATTACCGAATTAATAAATCAAACATCGGGTAAAAAGTTTAATATTAACGGCTTTGATTATATCATTAAGAACGGTAGTATTCGAGCGAATTAAAAATTACTAAATAAAAAAATCCGCCCTAGAGCGGATTTTTTTTATTCAAATAATTTGAAATAAAATTATTTAATTGAACACTCAGATGATACAGTTAATGCACCTACAGTTGTATTCGAATCACCTTCGTTACATTTTGCTTCAGCATCAGCTTTTTTCATTTTACCGGTTGCGCCAGAAGTTGTTGAAGTTACGTTTGTTCCAGTTGCGTTTGAAGTAACTTTACACTCGCAAGTGTAGTCTTTTTTGCATGAAGCAAAAGTCATTGCTAAAGCAGCAACAGCTAATAATGTCATTTTTTTCATAATCTTTTGTTTTTTTTGGTTAATATGAAAAGTAAATATAAGTTATTTTGTAATTAGTAACCAAATATATTCAGTTACTTTTTCGTTAAAATATCGGTTTCAACTGCTTTTTTTACAAGCTGAATCATTAATTCAATTTATGCCTTCGGTTTTTACTATTAAGTCATTAATTTCTTTTAATTATTATCCATTGATCTATATTTACGCAACAATAAAAAATCGCACAAAAAAAGCCGAACTGTATTCAGTTCGGCTTTAGTTAATTGGTTAACAATTAGTTTAAAGTACAACCGTAATCTATGATAGCATAAGTATTATTTGCTGCATCGCATGATGCTTGAGCATCTTTCTTTTTTACTTTTGTGTATTTAATAACAATATCAACATCCGGCGGAGTAGTTTTGTCTTTACAAGTACATGTGTAATCTTTTTTGCAAGAAGTAAAGCTGATCGCGATAAATGCTGCTGCTGCTAATAATGTAATTTTTTTCATTTATGTTTTTTAAAGTTTATAATGCGGTAAATCTAGCTCTAATTATCTACATTCTATGATTTAGTTTTTCTTTTCTAATAATACCACATTTTCTACGTGCGCTGTTTGCGGGAACATGTCAACCGGCTGCACCTTGGTTATTGCATAATGGTTTTCCATTAGAGCAAGGTCTCTTGCCTGTGTACTTGGGTTGCAGCTAACATACACCACTTTTTGGGGTAAAACCTTCAGTATAACATTTATTACATCTTCGTGCATTCCTGCTCTTGGCGGATCGGTAATAATAACATCGGGTTTACCATAAGTTAATATAAATTTATCGTTTAAAACGTCTTTCATATCACCTGCAAAAAACTGAGTGTTGTCGATATTGTTTGATCTGGAATTTTCTACAGCATCTTTAATTGCATCTTCTACATATTCAATACCAATAACTTGCTTTGCTTGTTTGGCAACAAAGTTGGCAATGGTACCTGTACCGGTATAAAGGTCATAAACCAATTCGTTTCCTGTTAATCCTGCAAATTCTCTGGTTATTTTATATAAATTATAGGCTTGAGCCGAGTTGGTTTGGTAAAAAGATTTTGCACTGATCTTAAATTTCAGACCTTCCATTTCTTCTAAGATATGATCGCGTCCGTAATAAGTTTTAATATCTAAACCAAAAAAAGTATCATTTCCTTTATCGTTATGTGTGTATTGTAACGATGTTATTTGAGGAAAAGTTTGTTTTAAAAAATCTAAAAGTCCAAACAATTCTTTTTCCTGCCATTCAAAAACCGAAACCACCACCATTATTTCACCAATACTGGTAGTTCTTATCAATAAAGTTCGTAATAAGCCTACTTTGTCTCTAATACCAAAAAAAGAAAGGTTATTTTTTTGCGCATATTCTCTTACGGCATTTCTTATAGAATTGCTTGGCTCGGGTTGCAGATAACAATTATTAATGTCTAATATTTTATCAAATAATCCTGCAATGTGATAGCCTAAACCATTTTTATTTTCTACTTCTTCTTTAGAGGCAATTTGTTCGTTCGTTAACCATTTTTTATTCGAAAAACCAAACTCCAATTTGTTGCGGTAATAGTAATCATCGGCATTTGCAAATATGGGGGTAATTTCGGGGAAAGTTAATTTTCCAATGCGCGTAAAGGCATCGTAAACATATTTTTGTTTAAATTCTAATTGACTTTTGTAGGATAAGTTTTGCCATTTGCAACCTCCGCAAGTCCCAAAATGTTCGCACTTTGGCGTTATTCTTAGATCAGAGAGTTTGATCACTTTATGAACTTTACCTTCGGCTAAATTATTTTTTTTGCGGTGCACCATTACATCCACAATATCGCCGGGCACAGCGCCCTCAATAAAAACCACTAAACCATCATGTTTTGCAATAGCCTTACCTTCGGTGCTGATGTCAATTACCTCAAGGTTTTCGAGCACAAAGTTTTTCTTAATTTTTGTCATAGTTAAGCCGTAAAAGTAATGATTTTCTTGCTAAACTTCATGTAAAGCCGCCTTTATGCGGCAACCGCTTCTGCATAAAAGTTTAAACCAGGTAATAGTAAACAAAAGTACTTTTAGGTATTTGTAAATTATAGCGTAATTTTGCAAAATGGCTCGTTACTTTTTAACGCTTTCTTATAATGGTGCTAACTTTAATGGCTGGCAAATACAAAACAATACACCTAATACGGTACAGCAGATCTTAGAAGAAAAGCTGTCGATGTTGTTAAAAGAAAAAATTGAGTTTGTTGGTTGTGGCAGAACTGATACCGGAGTAAACGCAAAAAATTACGTTGCCCATTTTGAAAGTACATGCAAAGATCTGATCGAAAATAAAGATCATTGGATCTATAAATTCAATACATTATTACCTGCGCAAATTTCAGTTCAAAATATTCAAGCGGTTACTCTTGGTGCGCATGCCAGGTACGATGCTTTTTCCAGAACGTATTATTATTTCATCCATCAAGCTAAAAATCCTTTTATAGATAATTTTAGTTTGTATGTTTACGGAGACATCGATTTTGACTTGATGAATAAAGCCGCTGAGATACTTTTAGAGTATTCGGATTTTACAAGCTTTAGCAAATTGCACACCCAAAATAAAACTAATACCTGCACTATTACAAAAGCGGTATGGCACAAATCAAATGTCGGCCAATGGCGTTTTACAATTTCAGCAAATCGTTTTTTGCGCGGGATGGTGAGAGCGATTGTAGGCACTTTATTATTGGTAGGAAAAGGTAAAATTTCCTTAAATGATTTTAGAAAAATAATTGAGGCAAAAGACCGAAAATTTGCAGGAAGCAATGTTGCGCCGCATGCTTTATTTTTAGTAGGAATAAATTATCCAAAAGAAATTTTCGTTGAGTAGTGATAAAAAAAATAAAGGATTAAATGTTGGGCTTATTAAACGAATTTTAAGCTATACACAGCCGTATAAAAAACTTTTTTATGGCGCTGTTTTTTTTACATTGACACTTGCGGGTCTGGCTATTGTTAGACCACTTTTAATAAGTAAAGCCTTAAACGATTATGTCACCAATTCAAAAGATCTGCAAGGATTAAATACCGTTTGTTTAATGATCCTTGCTTTATTATTTATTGAAGCGTTTACACAAATTTTAAATTTACGGATCACCAACTTACTTGGGCAAAACATTGTAAAGGATCTAAGAAATCAGGTTTACAAACACATCATCCATTTAAAGAACACTTATTTTGATACTACTCCCGTTGGAACTTTGGTTACTCGTGCTATTTCCGACATTGAAAGTTTAAGTGATGTTTTTGCGCAAGGCTTTATCGTTATTGCAGGGGATATAGTTATGTTGTTGATTTTTGTAAGTGTCATGTTTGCCAAGAACTGGGGGCTAACATTATTAGCACTTAGCACTATTCCCTTATTGTTTGTTGCCACTGCTTTATTTAAGCGAGGCGTAAAAAAAACATTTACACTTGTGAGGAATGCGGTAGCGGCTTTAAATACATTTACTCAAGAACATATAACGGGTATGAGGTTGGTGCAACTCTTTAATCGTGAAGAGCAGGAGTTTGAAAAGTTTAAAGAAATAAATCACCAACATCGTGTGGCAAATATTAAAGCCATCTTTTTTTACTCTGTGTTTTTTCCAATTGTGGAGATCTTATCGTCTGTTTCGGTTGCTTTAATTATTTGGTTTGTAGGAGTAAACGGCAATTCTTATCAAATAGGTTTAGGCGATATTACATTTTTTATTATGATGGTAAACATGTTGTTTAGACCAATACGGATGCTGGCAGACCGCTTAAACACTTTACAAATGGGAGTTGTTTCTGCCGAACGTGTGTTTAAAGTTTTAGATACAAATGAACAGATCAACAACGCAGGAATTGTAAAATTTAACGGCGTAAAACAGAACATCTCTTTTAAAAATGTTTGGTTCGCTTATTCAAACGAACATTATGTTTTAAAGGATATTTCCTTTACAATTAATGCCGGGCAAACCGTTGCTTTGGTTGGCGCTACGGGTGCCGGAAAATCTACCATCATTAATTTACTAAGCCGCTTTTATGAATTTGATAAAGGTGAGATCGCAATTGACGGCGTGGATATTCGAAAATTAGATCTAACCACCTTACGCAAAAATACCGGCGTTGTTTTACAGGATGTATTTATGTTTAACGACACGCTTTTTAATAATATTACGCTTAACAATCCTGAAATAAAATTTGAGGACGTTGTTTCGGCAACAAAACAAATTGGTTTATACGATTATATTTTATCCTTGCCGAATGGTTTTAACTATCAGGTAACAGAGCGGGGGCAAGGTCTTTCGGCCGGGCAGCGACAATTGACCGCTTTTATTCGCGCTTTCGTGTATCAACCAAGTATTTTTATTTTAGATGAGGCTACCGCAACTATTGATACACAAACAGAACAATTGATACAAAAGGCAGCCGAAAAAATTTCGCAGGGAAGAACCTCTATTATTATTGCCCACAGACTTTCTACCATTAAACACGTAGATAAAATTTTTGTGTTCGATCAGGGAAAAATTATCGAGCAAGGATCTATTCAAGAATTATTAGATACCGATTCGAAGTTTAAAAAATTATACGAACTAAATACTAAAATAGAAGCATAGCATGCCAACAAAACAAGAAAAATTTGCCGAGTTTGAATCGTTTGAAAATTGTACAACACTTTTTTGGGAGAACCTTAGTAAAGGTTTTGACTTAAAAGGAAATTGGCATAAAAACCGTTTTAAAAATGATAACCTAATAGTTTTAGAATTAGGCTGTGGTAAAGGAGAATACACGATCGGACTTGCACAAAACAATCCAAATAAAAATTATATTGGTGTGGATATAAAAGGCAACAGAATTTGGACAGGCGCCAAACAGGCGCTTGAAAATAATTTAACCAATGTTGCTTTTGTAAGAACAAAAATTGATTTTATTGATTATTGTTTTGCCGAAAATGAAGTAGATGAAATTTGGATCACTTTTCCCGATCCGCAACCGCAAAAGCCTAGAGCAAAACAACGTTTAACGCATAAATTGTTTTTAGATCGCTATAAAAAGTTCTTAAAAAAAGATGGGATCGTGCATTTAAAAACAGACAGTACCAGTTTGTATGAATTTACCTTAGAGGTTATTGCCGAAAACAAATTACCAATTATTTGGCATACTAATAATTTGTATCAAAATTGCCCTGCAGATAGGCAAGAGCTTATAAATATTAAAACCTATTATGAGGCTTTATTTACTTCTCGTGGCGAAGACATCAAATATATTTGCTTTAAGCTGAATAATTAATTACCTGGTTAAAACCTTTATCGCCTTTAATAGCAATGTAAATTGACATTTAATCCAAGTGTCATTCCGACAATAAGGTGTCATACTGAGCTCGCGCACTGAGCGGAGTCGAAGTGTGAAATCCGGACAAGAACAGATGCTTTACTTCGACAAGCTCAGCACATCGCCTTCGTCAGCATGACAAAATCGAGCTGTTTTATATTTCACTTTGGTATCATTTTATGGCTTCATATAAGCTAAAATTACCCTAAGCTAATTTTCTTTTAAATTATGAAAATAAAGTGTAATTTAATCCCTTCGTAAAGCAATAGTATGGAAAAGCAGCCCTTATTGGAAGTAAAAAATTTGGTAACCCAGTTTAAAACTGACGATGAATTTATTAAGGCGGTTAACGATATTTCTTTTACCCTGCATAAAGGCGAAACCATTGGTATTGTTGGAGAAAGCGGTTCGGGTAAATCAGTTACCTCCCTTTCTATCATGCAGCTTATTCCAAATCCTCCCGGAAAAATTACAGGAGGAGAAATCATATACCACACTAAGGACAATAAAATCGTAGATCTTGTTAAAACCAAGAACGACGAAATGCGACACTATCGCGGAAACGAGATCGCCATGATCTTTCAGGAGCCAATGACCTCACTAAACCCGGTGATCACGTGTGGTAATCAGGTGATGGAAGTTATTTTACTTCATCAAAAAGTAACTAAACGTGAGGCGCGCGAAAAAACCATTAAATTATTTGAAGAGGTTCAATTGCCAAATCCTGAATTGATGTTGGATAGATATCCTCATCAGATATCAGGCGGGCAAAAACAAAGGGTGATGATAGCCATGGCAATGAGCTGTAACCCTAACATCTTAATTGCCGATGAGCCAACAACAGCCCTAGACGTAACAGTACAAAAAACAATACTGGAGTTAATGAAAAAACTTCAGCAAGAGCATAACATGGGTATTTTATTTATCACCCATGATCTTGGTGTTATAGCCGAGTTGGCAGATACTGTTGTGGTTATGTATAAGGGTAAGGTGGTAGAGCAAGGTCCTGTATTGGATATTTTCTCTGACCCTAAACACCCTTACACAAAAAGTTTACTGGCTTGTCGCCCACCATTAGATAAACGTTTAAAACGCTTACCGGTTGTAAGTGATTTTATGGTGCGTAACGAGAATGGCGACATTGTGGAGTTGGATAAAAAAGTGAGCGATGCCGTTAACAGTGTAATTATTAGTAATGAAGAGCGCAAAAAAAATCACATCGAATTATATCAGCGCGATAAAATATTAGAATTAAAAAATGTAAAAACCTGGTTCCCTTCAGAGAAAACCTTGTTTGGAAAAGTGTTGAGTTATACAAAGGCGGTTGATGATGTTTCGTTTGATGTGTATGAAGGCGAAACACTTGGATTGGTTGGTGAGAGCGGTTGCGGAAAAACAACTTTGGGTCGTACCATCTTAAAATTAACAGAGGCCATTGATGGTCAGATTTTTTATAAGCGACAAGAATTGTTGCGTATGAAAGAGTCTGATTTTAGAGCGCATAGAAAAGATATGCAAATTATCTTTCAGGATCCTTATTCTTCTTTAAATCCACGAATTACAGTTGGCGACGCTATAATGGAGCCAATGAAAATTCATAATATTTTTCCTACCAGCAGACAACGCAGAGATAAAGTACATGAGTTGTTGAAAAAAGTTGGTTTAGATGAAAAATATTTTCACCGTTACCCGCATGAGTTTAGTGGCGGACAAAGACAACGTATTTGTATTGCGCGTGCTTTAGGCTTAAGCCCAAAATTTATTATTTGCGACGAAAGCGTAAGTGCGCTAGACGTTAGTGTGCAGGCGCAGGTTTTAAATTTATTAAATGAATTAAAAGAAGAATTTAAATTCACTTATATTTTTATTAGTCACGATTTGAGCGTAGTTAAATTTATGAGCGATAGAATGGTTGTAATGCAAAAGGGTAAGGTAGAGGAGATGGGCGATCCGGACGAGATCTACATTAACCCAAAAAGCGAATATACGCGTAAACTGATCGATTCTATTCCTAAAGGAAATATAGAGAACATAAAAGCATCTATTGCACAAAAAGCAAACAATCAACCTTTTTCTGATTGGATGAGTAACATTGCTGCCAAAGAATAACCATGTGGGAATTTTTAAAACAATTAACCGACCCTAATAGTATTATTGAATATGGGGGTTTATGGTTATTGTTATTTGTGATCTTTGCCGAAACCGGTTTACTGGTTGGATTTTTTTTACCCGGCGATAATTTAATTTTATTAGCAGGCATTTTGTGCAAGGCTAAACCCGAGTTAATGCATGTAAATTATTTTGCATTGGTGCTGTTAATGTCTGCCGCTGCTATTTTGGGTAATATTGCCGGTTATTGGTTTGGGCGCACAGCAGGCGAAAAACTGTATTCAAAAAAAGACAGTTTGTTTTTTAAGAAACGCCATATAGAAGTTACCAAAACCTATTACAATAAATATGGCGGCAATGTAACTTTAATAATTGCGCGTTTTTTACCGGTGATAAGAACTTTTGCGCCAATACTGGCCGGTGCAATAAAAGTTGACTTTTTTAAATTTATGATCTTTAATATTATTGGCGCATTAGCATGGATAGTAAGTTTAAGTGCTATAGGTTATTTTTTAGTGCAGCTGTTCCCAAAAATAACCGATCACATGGGTTATATTTTTATAGCACTTATCATTCTTACCGCCATACCAATTTTAAAAATTATTTTTAAAAAGAAAACCGCATAAGAAGTTTAATTTGTTTTGAAGCACTTTGGCTTAAATTTTTTATTACATTTAAAATAGCTAAGCCAAAAACAAATAATTACCAAGGAGGAAAATTGGTTTTTTTGGGCTTAGGGAGAAATTATGCGGCAATATTAGGTAGACAAGCCTTCGGACAAATTGAATAAAGACAAATACAATGACAAAATACCTTTCAACATGTTTAATTGCAATATTTATTTCGGCTAATTCATTTAGCCAATCAAATATAAAATCCGACAGCCTACAGTTTGTTGATGTAAAAGGCAAAAAACAATACTACGTTAACAAAGGCGCCGGCAATCCAGTTGTAGTTTTCGTATCAGGTCTGGGGCCTACAATGGACGACTTTTTTGAAATTCAAAACAAAATTTCAAAGACTACTCAAACATTTTGTTACGACAGAGCTGGTGTCGGAAAATCTGAATCGTTTAACAATGACCGTAATCTTGAAAACATATCAAGTGAGTTAAAAGAGCTTTTAGAAAAAGTAGAAATAAGCAAGCCTTTCATTTTAGTCGGACACTCAAGAGGTGGACTAATAGCACGCTTTTTTGCAAACAAATACCCCGACAAAATATGCGGCTTAATTTTAATAGACCCGGCTCTTCCTGAACACAGATCAATGAAAAGGGCACTAAGAACGGACAAAGAGAAAGTAGAATTTGACGCTTTCTATAATTCGTTTTGTACTGACAGTGTAAAATATTCGGCGACAATTAGAAGTGAGTTCAAAGCGGCGGACTCGACATCAATCTCTGGCAAAAATTTCCCATCAAACATTCCAATTACAATTCTTGCTTCAAATAAAATAACAAAAGACAAATACAGTAAAGCAGATACCAAAATTAAAGTCGACCTGCTTAATGCTTATTTAAAAACTGCTCCACAAATAAAATTAATTCTAACAAACAAATCAGGACACTTTATTCACGAAGACGAGCCAAACCTCGTAATCAAAGAAATCCTACTAATGATTAACAAAATAAAATAATACGGACACTTAAGCTGAACTTAATTTTAGGATCAGCTGCAAGCTATAACGAAACAACATAACGGCTATGAAATTTAATTTGACAATAATTTTGTTATTAATTAGTGTTTTGAACTACGCTCAACAAATTACTCGTATAGATGAGTTATATATTGATAGTGTTGCAAACGCAAACTATAATTTAAGTGGACCTGGCGTTGTTATTCTAATTGCAAAAAAAGGTACTCCAATTTTCAAAAAGGCTTATGGCCTGGCAAATATTGAACTAAATGTAAAAAATAAACCAGACAACCTCTATAATATTGGCTCTATGTCAAAACAGTTTACTTCCATATCTATTCTTAAACTCGTACAACAGGGCAAGCTAAATTTGACCGACGATATTAAAAAATATTTAATTGACTATAATACTCATGGTAGAAAAATTACAATTGAAAATGTTCTTCGCCATACTAGCGGAATTATAAATTACACCGAAAAAGATAACTTCTTATCAAAATCGGTTACGGATATTACAAAAGATGATTTAAAAAAATCATTTATGGATGATTCACTAAATTTTGAACCTAACACAAATTGGAATTATTGTAATTCAGGATATGTTTTAGCTGCATTAATAGTTGAAAAGGTATCTGGTAAACCGTTAAACGAATTTTTATACGAACAAATTTTTAAACCATGTGAAATGCATAATACATTTCTTAAAAATGATGATAGTATTTATATTAATTCTGCCAGTTGTTATGAGGAAATAGGAAATAATAAATTTATACCGGCAAACCATATGAGTTCAACATTTGCATATGGTGCGGGTGGTATAATTTCTACCGTAGATGACTTATTAAAGTATAACAATGCACTTTTATCCGAAAAAATAATTAGTAAGGAGTTACTTGAACTTGCTTGGACACCATTTGTTTTGGCCGATGGAAAATCAACAAATTATGGTTTAGGTTGGGCTGTTGGCAATTATAAAGGTTTAAACTTTG
>JALHPG010000092.1 GCA_022842625.1 Bacteroidia bacterium
CTAAAAAATCAATATTACCCCAAGTGCCAGACGATAAAACTGAATTAACGGTTTGTATAGAATGGTGTCCATCTTCACCTGTTGAACCTACGCTCATTGTTGTTTCTTCAGAATAATCAGCTGGATATGCATTATAACCAAGATTGATATTACCTTTTGATGATATCATTGCGACACCATTACGGTTTGCAAAATTCATTTGAGGCACTATTACATGAGCACCTATTGTTACAGTATTTATATATGATGATTGTAAAATGATACTTAAATTCATAACATCAAGACCTAATCCTCCCGAATTTGTGCCCATTGCTCCTTTCGCAATTGCATTTGCAATATTGGTTTGAATTCCTGTAACGCTTGAATTAACGCAGTACATATCGTACATAGTTACGCCTTGCTTATTAATAGACTTATCACCTCCTGCAATCCCAGCAATCCCTGTATTATTATTTCTGACAGCTCCAATAATTCCGGCAACTGCTGTGCCGTGATCTTGACTATCCCAATTACTTGAAACTGGAACCCCTTGGTTTATATAAAAATCCCAAGAGGTAAAAGGAACTCCAGAAAAATCAGGATGTTGGTCATATACGCCTGTGTCAAAAATACCAACTTTAATATTTGGTTCTCCAGTAGTTATTGCCCAAGCGGAATCACAATTTATATTCACGTTTGTATATCCCGGTACTGTATGTAATGAACCTTGTAAAGTATAGTAAGGGTCATTTGCAGCAAGAACTGATGAAGAAGTTGATTTTAATACCAATGGTTTTGGAGTTGATGCGGTTTCTAAAATTCCATTTATATCAGACCAATATACATCAGGTTTTATTGTTTGAATTAATGTCGATGATGAAACAGCGCTCATAGTTGAAGGCAAAGTCACTAATAACTCAGTATAAAAATCAGGTACTTTAATATAATTACCTGTTCTTGATAATGAAAGTGAATCTGCTTGAGTAAAATCAAAAATTTTGCGAGTTTCTAACAAAGCTGCATTTACTAAACCACCACCACCACTAAGGGCGCTAGAAAGTTTTGTAACTGTACTATCATGAACGAAATCACTTAAAATGCCAAAAGTGAATTTTTTATCATTTATAGTGTCTAATCTTAAAGATTGTTTATCAAATTTTACAATAACTTCATTTCCCACGTATTTTACACCTCCTGAAAGAGTTGCAGTAGGTTGTGAGATATTTCTGTATTGATATTTAATAGTAATATTATTGTCAACTCCTGCACTGTATGTTCTTGCGGAAACATAAATAAAATTACTATCAGCTAGAGCCATGTCTAAAAATTTATCTTTTAAACCTGTCGGCCCGTTATACAATTGCTTAATCTTTAGGTGACCTAAACTATCTAAACAAAATAATGCGAGATCTTGACCGCTATTATTACCCATGTTTCCGCCCACAAAAATTTCATTATTCGATTTAACTTTTACCCTTACGCCTTCTGCGTTTGGACTTCCATTAGTTGAGCGTTCTTGAAATTTCCATTTTAAAGTACCTGCATTATTATATTTTAAAACAACCATTTCGGTTTGTGATGAATTTATGTAAGAAGATCCCGTAACATAAATATTTAAATTACTATCCAATGCTAAGTTTACTCCGGCATCATCAAAGCCATGACCATCGAAATTTTTGACCCAAACCGTATTAAGGGAAGTATCAAGTTTTACAAGCTGCATGTCATAACTAGTGCCGTAATAACTAGTACCAGCAATATAAACGTTACCAAGTGGATCAGAAGCCATTGAAAAAGTTTTATCCTGTGCATTACCTAAAACATTTGCAATACGACTAGCGCTGCCGACTTGCGCACCTGTAGATTCATCGTATCTTATAGTTGCAAAATCCCAGTCAGTATATGTTGACCCGCTCGATCCTGTTACCAACACTAGATTACTTACTGTATTATATTCAATGCTTGTAGCAATGTCTATGCTGTTAGCATAGTTATATCGGCTAACCCATTGTTGTATACCGCTTGAATTATATTTAATTGTTGCGTAATCAGTAAGAGCAGTTAAAGTGCCATCCGACGCACCGGTAATATAAATATTCCCAGAACCATCTAAAGTTATTGCACTAGCAACGTCAGTAGTTGAATTTGGACCATTGTATGTAGCGCTCCATTGCTGTACCCCCCATTTATTGTACTTAATCAACAAATAATCTAGACCATTTACTGTATTTGTACGAATTGTACCAACTACGTAAATATTACCGCTTCCATCTCTTGTGCTAGCAGTTGTCCATGCCTTATCTGAGGAAGTATTAAAGGATTGAGACCATACAATAACGCCATTTGAAATTTGAGCAGCCGTTGAAACATCGTATTGAGTTGCATTCATTTTTTGATTACCTGATACCACCACATTACCATCTATGTTAATAAGGATTGGAGCTAAGTCAATAGTATCTGTATAACCATTATATGTTACACTCACTTGTTTAATTACTTTTGTTTCAAGTGTTTGAGATGTAATATAAGTTGTGCCTAATAGCAAGGCAAAAAAGAATAAATTAATTTTTTTTGATTTCATATTTTTTTAGTTGTTAAAGCAAGGTAAAACGAGTAAGAACAAAATTTTGTTTCCTTATCATTAATTTTAAGGAAGGTTCTGGTTTTTTAAGAAAAGGTTTATTCATAGATTTTATTATTTAATGGTTTATAATTTCTTTCGTTAAAATATGTTCAAACACCCAAAATTGTTTTTTATAAAAACAACATTTGGAAAGTATGATGCGAAGTTAAATCAGATTTCAATACGCATCAAGGGAGATAAATACCCCCTTTTTAACATTTGAAGCGCAAAAAAGGGGCTTTTCGCCCCTTTTTCAAAAAACCGACCCTCGGTTTTGTTCAATAAATAAATTATAATTGAATCTCAGTTTTTAATCAAAACCTTCCGCAAAAAAATCTTTCACACTCATGTTATGAAACTTAATTAGTTTTATCAATGTATCAAATTGAATATTACTTCCCGTTTCATATTTACCATATTGCGCCCTTCCGATATTATGTTCGTATGCGAAGTACTCATAATTAGTATAACCCTTTTTAATTCTTAATTGCTTTAATCTGTTACCTAATTTTTTATAGTAAACGTCAATGTCCTTATTTTCCTTTGTCAATTTTTTTTGAAGCTTAGCCATACCCAAAACACGCAAAAAAGCCTGTTCTTTGTTACCTGCTTAAAATTACCCACTATAAAAGGTAATTTATACATTTGTTTACTTGATTTAAATATGTAATATCGTTTAATATTAATCGTTAAAGATTATATGAATGAAAAAATAGAAATAATTTTAGTGGATGACCAATCTAGGTTTAGAAAGGCGATTATAGAAGAATTAAAAGAATATAACATTTTTGTTATTGCCGAAGCTGTTAACGGAAAAGAGTGTATAGAACAATTAAAAGAAAACTTGCCTGATGTTGTAATATTAGATATAGAAATGCCAGTGATGGATGGTAGTGAAACATACAATTATATAAAAGAGCATTTTCCGAGAACTAAAGTTTTAATGCTGAGCCAATACGATGAGACAGGTATGATGGAAAATTACATTCATAGAGGAGTTAATGGGTATTTATCAAAAAACTTTGTATCCTCCCATGTACAAATTCTTGCAGAAGGGATAAGGACTCTTAAAAATAATGGAACCTTTTATTATTCCTATGACCCAAAAAGTGCTTTAAAATACACTAAGCGTGAAACAAACTTAATACCCTTACTTTATGAATGTAAAACATCGAAAGAAATAGGGAAGATATTAGGATTGGAAGAAAAAAAAGTAAATAAAATTCGCAGACAACTCCATAAAAAAACTAATTCCCGAAATGCTACCGAATTTATTAAATATTGTATAGAAAAGGGGTTAAAGTTTTTGGGTAAAAAATGAAATCAATAAAATTGACCATTTTAGTAATGCGTTCTCAATAACTTAAAAAAGCATGAACGTATTTACGCAGTTCAGTTATTTAGCTGTTTTGATTGCCTCATTATTTCCATTTTCATTACTTTGTCCATATTTAATTATATCTAAAACAAGTTCTTTGCCCCAATATTCTACAAATGAATGGTCTTGACATTGCTCAAAACATTCCATTAAAAAACCATGCGCCTTTTTCTCGTCGTTAATATATATTATGCCGCAGGCAGCCATCAAACCACCTTTTTCAATAATACGGTTTAGTATTTCTGTCCGTTCCATTATTAAGATTTATTCGACAAATATAGTTATGTTGACTAAAAAGGCAACACAAAAACAGAAAATTAACAAATTCTTTGCACTACGGATAAATTAAATTACAATTATCCATACTGAATTTGGCAATACAAAAAAATAAACTGGAATTATTCTTTAAAGATTTGGGTATTTTGATTTCTAAATACCGTAAGGAAAAGAAATTTTCTCTTGAAGAACTTGGCTTACGGATAGGCATTGACCGTTCGGCTATGCACCGTATTGAAAATGGTAAACCACTTACCATTACAACTATAATTAAACTAGCCATCGCTTTAGATAAAAGACCCAAAGACTTTTTTGATTTGAGTTTTGATTTTAATAGCCATGAATTAGGAGGTTTGGTAAAATCAAAGAAAAGCCCTAAGAAGAAAGTTAGTCCTAAAAAACTGTCAGCAGTTAAAAAGAAATAATTATTTAATTATTTGCGGTATGTATCGTTAACAAGAATGGTGTAAAATTTCTACTCTGTTTATTCCATTGCTAAATAATTATATACTACCATTTGCTCATTGGTGAAAATAAATCAATAAAAATGGATTAACTTTCATAGTATGAATAGAAAGGTTTTAATTATAGGTTCCCGTTTATCTGAAGGGAAAAGAACATTTTATAATGGGGTAACCAATGATGTTAATAGATATATTCCACTATTTACATCTGCAACAGGTGGAGCGTATTATAATGAGGAAGCGTTTTATTGTTTTAATCCAACAGTTGCTATTCTAAAAGATTTTTTCGCAAAGAATCCTACTGATTTTACAACAATAGTTTTTTCTGGGCACGGTTATATAGATCGAACCAATAATCGTGATATGCTTTGGTTGAATGAAAAACAAATTATCAGTTTAATTCAACTGATAAAAATGTGTCAGTCACCAAAAAAATTAATAATATTAGATAAATGTAGCAAAATAACACCATCTTATTTTAATTTGACAGGTTTTGGTGATGTTTTAACAGAAAATTTTGATGGACATATTGACTTTGACAAAGCGCGAAGAATTTTTAATAATGCTATTCTTAAGTCTAAGCCAGGTGTGCAAGTTATATCTTCTTGTTCACCGAACCAATTATCTTATTTGGATGCTAGCGGAAGCCATTTTTCTAAGTCTTTAGTTACTTCAATTTCAAAATGGGCAGATAAAATTGAACCTTATTCTGTTTTATTAGGTACAGGTGCATTAAATTTAAGTAAAAAGGAAATGAGGGTTTATAGAAATAATCAATTACCAATTCAATTAAGATCAGATGAAGAAGTTAATTTTCCGATTGGTATTAGACTTGGAACAGAATTAATACAAAGTTATCTTTATTAATTAAAAATTATTATGAAAGAAGAATCTAAAAGAAAAATGCAAGAATTGTTAGATGGATGGAGGGCGACTAGGAATTATACTTACGAACTTAAACAAGTACTTTCCTGTAAAAGTCCTATACATGAAGGCGAGGTTATTTTAAAATTAACAAATACTTTGAAAGGTTTTTATTTTGATGGTAAAGAGGTGGAAATTTCAAAGATTTCTAAACCTTTTCATACTACAACTTTAAGTATTGATCCGCTATCTGCTAACGTAAATGCTGATTATCTCAGGTTAAAGCAGCTTATAAAAGAATTTGACGATGAATTTTATCCGCTCATTGATGAAAAGTTGGCTGAATGTGGGGATGTATTTTTGACTTCTGATCCTACATTATGGCTGGATTAGATATTGAAACTGCTAAATATTTGGCTGAAAAATCAAAGGAATGGATCGATAGGCAGTTAAATACTTATCGAGAAAAAAGATCGGTTGCATCAACAATAATTGGACTTAATACGCTATTTGTACCATTTTTTCTTGGTGGTATAGCGGATTCATTATTTTGGATAAAAATTGTTGCAATAGTACCAATATTAATAATTAGTGTAGCTCTAATTTATTTGATTAGTATTTATTATTTAAAACGATTGGAACAAGGTTTAGCCCCTGAAAAATATCAGGATGCTATCAATAAATCTTATGGCGATGCAATTTTGTTTGAAATCGCCGTAAATAGGGATAGTATTCATAGCAATACGCCAATATTAGAAAGAGTTAACAAAGCATATAGAATTGGTATTAATTTAACCCAAATAGCAATAGTATTATCAATAATTGTACTTTCATTAAATATGTTCTTTCGACCAAATTCTGAAACAATAAAAATTGAAATTTCAAAACCAAAGAAAAAATGAGTAATAACGATAACCAAAACAACAATTTAGGAAATAATAATAATTCAGGCAATAATACTACAACTGCTCCTGATAAAATAGTAATTCCTTCTACACAACCCGATGATAGAGGAAAATTAAGTGAGGGTATTACGCCTAAAAGTAATCCCAACGAAAAAGATTAAAGCTTTAAATATCTTATAACTTTACTATAATTTTCTTTGAATTTCTAATAACTATTCGGTTTTTTTCGTGGATGATAATTACTTTTTGCCCACAATTAAATCCTAAGTTTTGAAGCCATTTGCCGCTAAGTCTTATTTCGGGAAAGATATTATAGTAACCAAACCTTCTAGAGTATTTTTTGTAAATTTTTAAAGGTTTACAACCTTCTTTTTGAGTTTTCAAATTGTTAATTTCCATACTTTCCATTATTTTAAATTTCTATAAATCTTTAAAATACTGGGGATTAAAAATAAGCTATTAAAGAAGTGAACTATTGATAGATTTTAAAATTTGGCTTTTAACCCGACTATTTTTAACATATCTTTATATAAATAACTTCGACATTTTAACCCTTCGCCTGACAGTTCAGCCTTCACTCTGAGCGGAGTCGAAGAGTTTTAAACCAAATCGATTCATAAGGTTTCGACTCGGCTCGAATTGATTCAGATCCTTGAAAATAAATTCAATTTATTTCTCCCTTTGCAAAAGGGAGTTAGAGGGATTTATTTAAAAAACTTTATTTTCAAGACTTCGAAATAGTTAAGAAGGCCGGATGTTTCTCGACTCTGCTCGAAATGACCTGGAGTGTCCCATGCGATTGATACCGAGGCAATCTTACTACATGTGAGATTGCTTCGTCGTACCTCCTCGCAATGACGAAAAAAAAGCCTTTGCGGTTATGCAAAGGCTTTTACAATTATAATAAAACCAGTTTAGTCTTTATCCTTTGTATCTTTTGCTTCAACTTCTGTTTTGATGAAAGTTCCATTAGCGTCAAAAAGCAAATCCATTTCTTCTTTACCTTTTTTTACTTCTGCTTCATAAGTAATAGTTCCGGCGGCATCAACAATTTTTGAAGCCTCAGACAATTTATGTCCGGGATAATTTTTAGTTACATAGTCTGTAACCGCTTTAGGTAATGCACTTGTAGCAATTTCAGTTTCTGTTTCCATTAGTTTACCATCTGCGCTAAATGTGACTGAGGTTTCAACTTTTTTAAGATCAAATTCGGCTTCGTAAACATCATTTTCTTTTTCCCATTCTTTCGCTTTTGTTCCCGGAAAATTTTTAGCGAATGATTCCGTAACTGCCTTAGGAACTTCTGCTTCCTTAACTTTTTGTGCACTTAAAGTATTTATTGCAAATACTAAGGCTGCTATGGTGATGATAGTTTTCATGTTTTAAGTTTAAGAATAAAGTTTGATCAGTTTATTTAAAATGTCAATGGCGCTTTTACTAATAACCGTACCCGGTCCAAAAATAAAAGACACACCTGCTTTAAATAAAAAATCATAATCTTGATGAGGTATAACGCCACCGGCAACAACCATAATATCGTCTCTGCCATATTTTTTTAGTTCTGCAATTACTTGTGGTACTAAGGTTTTATGACCGGCCGCTAAACTCGAAACGCCTAAAATATGAACATCATTTTCAACAGCTTGTTTTGCTGCTTCGGAAGGCGTTTGAAATAAAGGTCCAATATCAACGTCAAATCCCATATCGGCAAAACTGGTGGCAATAACTTTTGCGCCTCTGTCATGCCCGTCTTGTCCCATTTTTGCAACCATAATACGTGGACGTCTTCCGTCTATTGCAGCAAATTTATCGGCTAATTCTTTTGCGGTAGAAAAATCTTTATCCATTTTTATTTCTTTACTATAAACACCTGCAATTGATTTTATTTGTGCTTTGTATCTTCCAAAAACTTTTTCAAGTGCAGTTGATATTTCCCCCAAAGTACATCTGCATTCTGCAGCTGTTACTGCTAATTCTAATAAATTTCCTTTCCCGGATTTTGCAGCTTCAGTTAAAGCATTTAAAGCATTTTCAACTTTTTTATTATCGCGTTCTGCTTTTAATTTCTTTAAACGTTCCAATTGTTGTGTTCTAACTTTTGTATTATCAACGTCTAAAATTTCCATATGCGTGTCGTCGTTAACTTTATAACGGTTAACGCCAACAATAATATCTTTTCCTCCGTCAATGCGCGCTTGCTTGCGGGCGGCAGCCTCTTCAATTCGCATTTTTGGGATTCCGGTTTCTATGGCTTTCGCCATTCCACCTAATTTTTCAACTTCTTCAATTAACTCCCATGCTTTGTGAGCAATTTCGTGAGTTAGTTTTTCAACGTGATAACTTCCTCCCCAAGGATCAACCACTTTGCAAATATTAGTTTCGTTCTGTAATAGTAATTGTGTGTTACGCGCAATACGCGCGCTAAAATCTGTAGGTAAAGCAATTGCTTCGTCTAATGCATTGGTATGTAGACTTTGCGTATGACCCATTGCGGCGGCAAGAGCTTCAACGCATGTTCTTGTAACGTTGTTATAAGGATCTTGTTCTGTTAAACTCCAGCCACTAGTTTGGCAGTGTGTTCTAAGCGCAAGTGATTTATTATTTTTGGGATTGAATTGTTTTACAATTTTAGACCATAACATACGGGCCGCACGCATTTTTGCGATCTCCATATAATGGTTCATGCCTATTGCCCAGAAAAAAGATAAGCGAGGTGCGAATGAATCGATATCTAAACCTGAATTAATTCCGGTACGTAAATATTCCAAACCATCAGCTAAAGTATAAGCCAATTCTATATCAGCGGTGGCACCTGCTTCTTGCATGTGATATCCGCTAATTGAAATAGAATTAAATTTTGGCATATTTTTAGAGGTGAATTCAAAAATATCGGCAATGATCTTCATGCTCGGTGCAGGCGGATAGATATAAGTATTACGCACCATGAATTCTTTTAAGATATCATTTTGAATAGTGCCCGTTAATTTATCCATACTAACGCCTTGCTCTTTGGCGGCAACAATGTAAAAAGCTAAAATTGGTAATACCGCACCATTCATCGTCATGGATACGCTCATTTCATCTAACGGAATGCTGTCAAATAAAATTTTCATATCTAAAATACTATCAATGGCAACACCTGCTTTTCCAACATCACCTTCTACACGCTCGTTATCGCTGTCATACCCACGGTGAGTAGCAAGGTCAAATGCAACTGATAAACCTTTTTGGCCGGCAGCTAAATTACGTTTGTAAAAAGCGTTACTATCTTCGGCAGTGCTAAATCCGGCATACTGACGAATGGTCCACGGATTTTTAATATACATGCTGGAGTAGGGACCTCTTAAAAAAGGAGGAAGTCCTGCAGCATAACTTAAATGTTCGAAATTTTTGGTGCTATCTGAATTGTAATTACTTTCAATATCAATTTGTTCGGCAGTTGTAAATGTTTCTTCTTTTGGAAAAACAGTTTCTCCTTTTACAGAATAGCTTATATGATCAAGGTTTTTACGCATGTTGTTTGAAGAAATTTTCAAGTTCAAAATTTAAAACGGCATTATTAATGGTTAGATGATTTAATTCATCTAATTTTTGATTTGGAATAGAAATTTTTTCTTTTTCATTCTTGAATTTATTTACACCAATAGCTAATTGTTTACCGGTTTTAAATAATTCATTTCGTTGATCGGCCTGTAACTTTATTTCGTTCGAGAAAATATTTTTTTCGATGCATTTAAAATAACCGCCTTCTTTTTCAAAACGTTTAAATGTTTCTAAAGCCTTTGTAGCTATAGCATCGGTAATACTTTCAATATAATAAGAACCGCAAGAAATATCAGCCATTTTATCTAAATAACTTTCATCCTTTAAAATCAGTTGCTGGTTTATTGCCATGCGTGACGATAATTTTTCGTTCTCTGTAAATAAAACATCAAACTCTGTAACTATTAATTCGCTACATCCGCCGGCAACTGCTGCCATTGACTCAACCGTGGTACGCAATAAATTATTGTATTTATCTGAAATAGATTTATTGGTTAAACTGGTTTCAATAATTAAATGAAGATCATTTTTTAAATTGTATTCTGATCTTAAAACCGCCCATAATCTTCTTATAGCACGCAGCTTAGCTATTTGAATAAAGTAATCAGAGTTTACGCCGTTTTTTATTACAAATTTTGAAGCCGATCCGCTTACAATAGGATCTTGTAAATACTCGTTTAGTGCAGAAAGTGTTAATGCCACTTCGTAATAGGCTAAACAACCTTGGTTATGAAAAGGCAAACTGTTTACACTAATGGTTTTTATGTTTTTGTGTTCTTTAAAAAGTGTACAAACATTTTTCCAGTTGTCAATATCATTTTGCGTGGCGAATTTTTCCGAGAAAAGCGAAATATTTAGATCGTTTAAATTGTAATGGTTTTCTAAATAAGTTTTTAAAGCCTTAGCAGTGGTTTCGTTTACAACAAATGTTGATTGGATGAAATTAAGCTGAATGTCTTTTAACGCAATTTCAAGATCAAGGGTATTACAATCAATAGAAATAGAACTTGCCCCACGATTAAGATCAGCAAGCAGTTGTGTGTTTATTTCTTTGGAAGTCAAATTTGTTTTATGAACACAAATGTCCCAATCGGCATGCGTAAAAGCAGGCTCGTAATTTTGATCTAGATCTTCTTTGGTGTAAAAAGGCTGAATGTTAATTCCGTTTTCGTTTTGCCATATAAGATTTTCGTAAGGTTCTCCCTTAAGATCTTTGATCAATTGATTTTTCCAATCGCTAGCTGTACTTGGCGTAAATTCTGAAAATAATTTTTGCATTTAGTTTATTTAAAAGATCTGACTTACTTCCTTTTTAATATAATCGAGAGCTACTTCGTTAGGTAATTTTTTTTCTAAACTTGCAGTAATGTTTAAAACCATCATGGCCAGATCGTTACTGCTATTGTCTTGTGGTACTTTAGTTGCAGAAATATTTATTAGTTTAATGATCTCCTCTTTGGAAGTTTTAACCAATTCCCAGGCGTTGTGACTCAAATAAATTTGTTGTGATAAATTATGTTCATATTCGCTTTTTATTGTTTTTACCAACTCAATATGTAATTGCTGAGCCGACATACCGTGCTTATTTATTCTTACTACTAATGTATTTGGGTGTATTCTTTCTAAAAATATTACGATACGCTCGTAGGCCTGAATTTTTAAGGGGGTGCTTAATGCATGAGCACTTTTTTTAAGTTCATGGTCGCGTCTTTTTTGGTCGTTATCCAAAAAATATTTAATGGTAAAAAACGAAGCGGCAAAAACTGCCAAAGCCGGTAAAATTATTTTTAAGATCTCTATAAAACCTTCCATAGTTTGTGTTTGTTTGCCACTAATATCGCCTTTTTTGATTGATTTTTAAACTATTTTATTTGCATTTTTTAGGTAATTTTAATATTTATTTATGGAATATTAAGTTCTAATGCATCTCAATTAAAAAAGATACAATATGTTGTTTAAAAAGTCAATTAGTTTTCTATCATTAATGCTCGCTTCGGCGGCATTGGGATTAGGTTTGTTTTATAAATTTTCACCAAAAAAAGAAATGATTTTATTCGATAAAGGAGATTCCTACCTTAAATTATGGAAAAAAGTAGACAGTTGCCAAAATAAAGGTTTAACTGAGAGCGCATTAAAGGTGGTAGAAGGTATTTACGCCAAGGCAAAATCAGAAAATAATGCTGCTCAATTTGTTAAAGCGGTGTTACATCGCATGAAATTTGAAAGCTATAAAGAGGAATTTTCTCTCGAAAAATCCATTTTTAAACTGCGTGACGAAGCAAAAGATGCAAAATATCCCATAAAACCTGTTTTGCAGAGTATTTTAGCCGACGCATATTGGCAATATTTCCAAAACAACAGATGGAAATTCTACAATAGAACCACCACTGTTGGTTTTAAAAATGATGATATTGAAACCTGGGACCTAAAAACCATTACCAATGCTGTAATTGTTAATTACAAAGCTTCTCTAGAAAATACTGATAGTTTAAGGAGAACTAAAATTGATATTTATGATGATATTTTAAATAAGGGTACTCAGGAATGTCGCGCATGGCGCCCAACATTATATGATTTTTTAGCTCATCGTGCCCTATCATTTTTTATGAGTTCAGAGCCGGATGTATCTAGACCGTCAGCGCAGTTTAATGTAAATAATGATGATCTATTAAAACCGTTTTCTCAATTTGTTGATGTTAAGATCGTAAATCCTTCTGATTCGTTGGAATTAAAATATTACGCTTTAAAATTAATGCAGGATCTTACTTTGTTTCATCAAAATGACGAAAAAGCTGATGCCTTAATTGATGTTGAGTTGTTGCGTTTGGATTATGTGCATCGTAATTCGCAAAATCCTAAAAAGGATACTTTGTATTTTAATAGTTTAAAGTTTATCCAAAATAAATTCTCAAAAAATGAGCGTGTTACTGAAATTGATTTTAGGATGGCAACTTGGTATAATAATAAGGCCAATGAATACAGACCATTAGAGAGTGATGATTTTAAGTGGTACAAAAAAACTGCTGTCGAAATGGCAACGGCAGCTATCGCAAAATTCCCAAGATCGTATGGCGCCCTTGAGTGTAAAAATTTGATCTATAGTATTCAATCAAAAACTTATAATTTAATTATTGAAGAAGTAAATGAGCCTAAAAAACCTTTTCGTGCTTTGGTTACCTCTAAAAATATAAATAAGGTTTATTATAAGGTGGTTAAAACTAGTCATCAGGAAATACGTTCATTGTTAAGAAAAAAATATGGTAAAGATCTTTATGAGAAATTCTTAAATTTTCCAACTGTAAAAACGTTTACCCAAAACTTTACGGATGATGGCGATTTTCAAGTTCATAATACAGAAATAGTTATCCCGGAATTAGAAACCGGTTATTATATTATCTTAAGTTCGTTAAACGAAAATTTTAAATATGATAATAATCTTTCGGCGTATTCAACTTGTGTTGTCTCTGATATTGCGTCAAAGGAAAGAAGAAGAGACGATGGTTCTTATGATTTTTATGCTATTCACCGTCAAACCGGTGAGCCGTTAAAAAATATTACTGCCCAACTGTGGTATGAGACTTATGATTACAAAGAGCGTGATTATATCATTAAAAAAGGACCTGTTTACAAAACTGATGATAATGGTTTTTTAAATGTAGCTAGTGGTTCTAGTAACGACAGGCAATTTTATATTGAGTTTGAAAATGGCAATGATAATTACTATAATAATAATAGTTATTATACCTACAAGCCATACAAAGATGCTGAAACTCGTATCAATACCCATATTTTTACCGATCGCGCAATTTACCGTCCGGGTCAAACCGTTTATTTTAAAGGAATAGCTTTAGAAAGTGTTGCGGGTAAAAATCACAAACTAAAAACAAACTATCCATTTACAGTAACTTTTTATGATGTTAATTATCAGAAAGTAGCTTCGTTAAATGTAACTACCAACGAGTACGGAACCTATAATGGGTCATTTATTGCACCACAAGGTGGATTAAACGGACAAATGAACATTACAGATGGTCATGGAAGTGTGTATATTTCTGTTGAAGATTACAAACGCCCTAAATTTGAAACAGAATTTAATCCGGTAAAGGGAAGCTACAAAATAAATGATGAGATAACGGTTAGCGGTTTTGCTAAAGCCTATGCAGGAAATGTTATTGATGGTGCACAGGTAAAATACCGTGTTGTACGTCGTGTAAATTACCCTTATTGGTATTGGTGGTATCGCCCTTATTATTCGGGCGGTTCATCAGAAGTGGAGATAACTAATGGCGAAATTGTTACGAATGATACCGGGGCTTACATTATTAAATTTAAAGCTTTGCCGGATGAATCGGTCTCCAAAAAAAGTTTTGCAACCTATAATTATGAAATAAGCGCAGATGTAACAGATATCAATGGCGAATCGCACAGCACCAGTTGTTATGTTACCGTTGGTTATCAGGCTTTACAATTAAGTGTATTTAGTGACGAAGTGGTTGAGCAAAATAATTCTAAACCTATTCGTATCACTACAACTAATTTAAATGGTGTGGCCGAAGCTACAAAAGGATCGTTTGCTATTTATAAATTAAAACAACCTCAAAAAGTTTTTAGAAGCAGGCTTTGGTCGCAGCCAGACAGGCACTCTTTAGCAAAGGAAGAGTATTATAAAAATTTCCCTATAGACCTTTATGCGGATGAAACAAATAAATATAAATGGGAAAAAGATGCTAAAGTAATTGATAAAACATTTGATACCGGTTCTAAAACAGAATACGATCTTGCAGCCGAAATTAAATCTCTAAAAGCAGGAACGTATAAAATTGAAGCCACTTGTAAAGATAAATTTGGCGAAGAAATAGTGGCGTTTTGTTATATAACTGTTTTTAATAAAACGGTTGACGCCTTGCCGGAACAAACACCCGAATGGTATTACATTAATAAAACAAGTGCCGAACCGGGGGAAACAATTAGTTTCATTTATAATTCTGCTTATCCAAACACGAATTATTTATTAGAGATCGAAAGAAAGGATGTAGTAACTACAACCAAAGTTCTTCCGTTAAATATGAAAATAAATGAAATAAAAGTTGAGGAAACAGATCGCGGTAACTTTGCGATCCACACTACTTTTATTCGTAACAATCGTTTTTATTCTAATTCTCAAATAATTTATGTGCCTTATACTAATAAGGAAATTGATATTCAGTTTGAAACATTTAGAAATAAATT
>JALHPG010000093.1 GCA_022842625.1 Bacteroidia bacterium
ACACGCCTAATGCATATATAATTGGGTATAAACGGGGAGGAAAGGATGTGGCTATAGATTCGTTTATAGCATATAAAAAATATTTAAAATTAAGTTGGCGCGAAAATTATTTTCAATTTGAATTAGCAGCTTTAGATTATACAGATCCTTCAAGAAATAAATTTAAATATAAATTGGAAGGATACGATAATGATTGGTCTGCACCCACCAATGTGCGCTATGTGTCTTATACAGAATTACCGGGGGGCGAATATAAATTTCTTGTAAAAGCAACTAATAATGATGGCGTATGGAATGAAACGCCATATGAAATAAATATTGTGGTGGTGCCTCCTTTTTGGAAAACCAAGATCTTTTATTTTTTATTGATCCTATTCGCCGGGGGAGGAATTTATGCCTTTACGCAATACAGAACCAGAGCTATAAAAAAAGAAAATAAACTATTAGAAAATAAAGTTGCCGAAAGAACACGTGAGCTGGAAGAAAAGAATAATGATATTACCAGCAGTATTCAATATGCTAAACGTATTCAAGAAGCTATTTTGCCTTCAAAAGATCAGATATTTAAAAAGTTACACAATGCTTTTATTTTGTATCAGCCTAAAGATATTGTAAGTGGCGATTTTTATTGGTTTGCCGAAAAAAATGATTTTAAAATATTGGCAGTAGTTGATTGCACCGGGCATGGCGTTCCGGGAGCATTTATGAGTATGATCGGTCATAATCTATTACATCAAATTGTTTCGGAAAAAGGAATTATAGATCCTGCGGAAATATTAAATAATTTGCACAAAGGTGTTCAAGAAGCCTTGAGGCAGGGACAAAATGAAGTGAATACCAATGATGGAATGGACGTATCTTTAATTGCGATTAATGATATTACTAAAGAAATAAAATGGGCAGGCGCTAACAGACCATTGATCACCATCGATTCTACAGGAGAATTTTTAAAATTTGATGGAAATAAATTTCCGGTTGGAGGAGCTCAATTAGATATTAATAGAGTTTTTACCACACAAGAAATTAAATTAAAAAATTCTGCTATGGCCTATTTGTCATCTGATGGTTACGCCGATCAATTTGGAGGAGAAAAAGGAAAGAAATTTATGGTTAAACGTTTTCATGAATTACTCTGCCAAATTCACTTGTATTCTCCGGAAGAACAAAAGGCCGAGTTATTGAAAAATTTTGATCAATGGCGTCAAAATCATGAGCAGGTAGATGATGTTTTGGTAGTTGGGTTAGGAATTTAACAGTCGGCTTTGGAATTTAAAATTAATTATTATATTTGTCTACTAATTAAAATTAATCATGATAAAATCGTTTAAAATAGTTTTCGTTTTAGGTTGTGTTATTTCATTATTTTTTGTTGGATGTCGTAAAAAAGAAACAGTGGAAGTTGATAATGAAACTCAATCTGCTGTAGATAATGCGGTTGCTGATCAGGAATATATGGCCATTGTGCCATCTGTAAGCGGTCATGCTATTAACACCAAAGGTACCGGTGGAACAAAAATGATGGCAAGTTGTGATACACTTACTTGGATAAATAGAGCTACTGCTGATACTTCGCTAAACGTTAATAACAAATATATTGTTCCTCCAATTTATGAATTGAATTTAACTACTGCTTGTGCAAATTCATTTACCGATCAAAAATTGAGAACCGGAAAGTGGCAAATTCTTATTACAGGCCCTCTTAAATTAGCTGGAAGCCAAATGATCATTAAACTATTAAATCACAAAGCATCTAACATCAGTTACGCTTGTGATAGTATGGTAGTTACAACAGTTAGTTCTTCAACTTTTGCTACAAGCTATAATGTAAAATTAATAAATGGTGTTTGCACAGGAGCCGCAACTCCATGGGTTATTAAGTATAGTTATAATAGAACATATACCTATTATCGTGTTGGTAATCCGGCAAATACATTGCCTGTACTTGAATGTTATGGAACAGCAAACGGTGTTAATCGCCAAGGAAGAGCCTTTTCGGTAAATATCCCACAAACGTCACCATTAATTAAGCATAAAGCTTGTCAATTTGTTGACAAAGGCATTATGGAACTTACTCCGGATGGATTTAAAACAAGAACGGTTGATTATGGTAACGGGGTTTGTGATGATAATGCAACATTCACTGTTAACGGAAGTACCGTTGCATTTAAGTTAAAATAACTTTGCAGGAAGTATTGATAAATAGCGAAATGGTTGATGTTTTTGACATATATAATAAAATGGAGCGAAATAATATTTTGCTTTCATTTAAAGGCGAAATTACATCTGACCTATTAACTTCTATTCTTCAGATAATGGAGAATAAAATGGAGAATATGCAGGAAGAACCTAAAATGAAAAAAAAGGTTTATAATGTATTGGTTGAGTGCCTGCAGAATTTATACCACCATTTAGATGATTCTTCAAATTTCACAGGAGACACCAACCGATCTGCAATTTTTATGATCGGCAAAATAGACGGAAAATATTCTATTTTTACCGGAAATTACATCCTAAATGAGAATATTAACGGTTTAAAAGCAAGATTAGATGAAGTTAATTCCTTATCAAAAGAGGAATTAAAAGAATATTACAAAAAAGTCCTAAATAACGGCGAAATGTCGTTAAAAGGTGGAGGCGGATTAGGGATGATTGATATTGCCAGAAAAACTGGTGAAAAATTAGAGTATGATTTTTTGGAAATTGACAATAAAGTTTCTTTCTTTACACTTAATATAAAAGTATCACAACAAAATTAAAAAATACAAATATGGACAAATACGCTATCGAAGGCACACCAAAAACACCAAGTATCAGTTTCGACTTAAATGGTGGGGTTTTAGAAATTAAAGGACGTTCAATCCCTGAAAATTCTATTGAATTTTATAAACCTTTAGTAGATGCATTAGATAAATACTCTAGCGCAGCTAAATCTGCAACAACTGTTAATGTGCAACTAGAATACTTTAATACCTCTTCTTCAAAATGCATCTTAGATGTTTTTAAGAAATTAGAAGGTATTAACAAAGGTGGTAGTGCAGTTACAATTCACTGGCATTACGAAGAAGATGATGAGGATATGTTAGAAGCCGGAGAAGATTATCAAGCTATCATCAACGTGCCATTCAAAATGGTAATGGTTGCTGAATAATATTTTATTTTTCAAAGTATTACCCTGCCGTTTGGCGGGGTTTTTTTGTTATATTTGCATCCTTAAATTTAAGTTAAATGACAACCAAAATAGTAGAATTATTAGGCGCTAATGCCAGCGATCTGTTAAATCATTCTTGTAAAACAATTTCTAAAGAACACCTTCATTTACCGGGTAATGATTTTGTAGAACGTATGTTTTCTCCATCAAACCGCAATCCGCAAGTATTACGTAGTTTAAATCAATTATATAACACCGGTAGATTAGCCGGTACCGGTTACATGAGCATTTTACCAGTAGATCAAGGTATTGAGCATAGCGCCGGGGCAAGTTTTGCGCCAAATCCTGCTTATTTTGACAGTGAAAACATTATTAAGTTAGCAATTGAGGGTGGATGTAATGCTGTAGCATCAACTTTTGGTGTGTTAGGATCTGTATCTAGAAAATATGCACACAAGATCCCTTTTATCGTTAAGATTAATCATAATGAATTTTTAACCTACCCAAATAAGTTCGATCAAATTATGTTTGGTTCGGTAGAAGATGCCTGGAATATGGGTGCTGTGGCGGTTGGTGCAACAATTTATTTTGGTTCACCCGAATCATCTCGCCAAATTGTTGAGGTTGCTCAAGCCTTTGAAAGAGCTCACGAATTAGGAATGGCAACTATTTTATGGTGCTATACAAGAAATAATGCGTTTAAAAAAGATGGCGTAGATTACCATACTGCTGCCGATCTTTCATCTCAAGCAAATCACCTTGGAGTAACTATTCAAGCAGATATTATTAAACAAAAATTATCCGATAAAAATGGTGGATATAATGCCATAAATTTCGGTAAAACACATCCAAAGGTTTATTCTGAATTAACTACCGATCATCCAATCGATCTTTGTCGTTACCAAGTTGCTAATTGTTATATGGGTCGTATGGGCTTAATAAACAGTGGCGGCGAAAGTAAAGGTGCAAGCGATTTAGCTGAAGCCGTAACAACTGCCGTTATCAATAAAAGAGCAGGTGGACAAGGTTTAATAAGCGGAAGAAAAGCGTTTCAAAAACCGGTTAAAGAAGGCGTTCAATTACTGAATGCAATTCAAGATGTGTATTTGGATAATACAATTACAATAGCTTAATAAATGTTGAATGCTAAATTATGAATGTTGAATTTCTTCATTTATGATTTATAATTTAAAATTATAATATTTAAAAGATGGGTTGGTTTAAAAGATTAAAAGAAGGTATTACAACTTCTACAAAAGAAAAGAAGGAAACCCCTGAAGGACTTTGGTATAAATGTCCATCATGCAAAAAAATAAATACAGCTCAAGAGCATGCCGCAAATAAATACGTTTGTACAGAATGCGCATACCATGAGCGATTAGGAAGCAAGGAATATTTTGAAGTGATCTTTGACGACAATCAATTTACCGAACTTCACGAAAACCTTGTTAGCGGAGATCCTCTGGATTTTTCGGATACAAAAAAATATACTGATAGATTAACGGATACCATTAGAAAAACCGGTTTAAAAGATGCTTTAAGAAGCGCTTACGGAAAAGTAAATGGAAACGATCTTGTGATCTGTTGTATGGATTTTAGCTTTATTGGCGGCAGTATGGGAAGCGTTGTGGGTGAAAAAATTGCACGTTCAATTGATTTCTGTATTAAAACTAAAACCCCCTTATTGATCATTTCAAAAAGTGGTGGGGCACGAATGATGGAAGCTGCATTTTCATTAATGCAAATGGCAAAAACATCTGCAAAATTAAGTCAGTTGGCTCAACATAAAATACCATATATCTCTTTATTGACCGATCCTACAACGGGTGGTGTAACTGCTAGTTATGCTATGCTTGGCGACCTTAACATTGCAGAACCGGGTTCATTGATCGGATTTGCCGGACCACGTGTGGTAAAAGAAACCATTGGTAAGGATCTTCCAAAAGGATTTCAAACTGCCGAATTTGTTCTTGAACATGGCTTTTTAGATAAAATTATTCCTCGTACAGAATTAAAAGAAAAACTTGGTACCCTTTTAAAAATGTTTAAGTCTTAAAATTAATTTGGTACAATTATTTGTACTGTTTTTAATCCTTATTTAACCCCAATAACTAACCTTATTGGGGTTTTTAATGCCCCTTTTTCTGTAACAATTGGTCTATTTAAGAATATTTTGCTTTAAATAGCTGTATTTTAATTAGTTACAATATTATTATTACCCAACTTTTAACTACCTTTAATCGTATAATAAGTATAGAGCATCTATTCATGAACATTCATTCAGATCTTATAGCAAAGTGCATTAAGCAAGACCGAAGGGGTGAGTATGAATTGTATAAACTCTCCTACAGTTATTTAATGAGTATTTGTTTGAGATATAACAAAGACAAAGATACTGCCTCAGAAATATTAAATATGGGGTTCATGAAGATCCTAAAGAACATTGCTGCTTATAATCCCGAAATTCCTTTTAAAGTATGGATCAGACGTATAATGATCAATACTTTAATTGATGAGTACAGAAAACAAAAGCGCGAAAAAGAGCGTGTTACTTATGTTGAAGAATATTATGATTCTACAGACTATGCAGATGTTAACGATGCATTGAGTAACATTAGCTGCAAACAAATTTATGAAGAGATAAATAAACTACCGCAAGCAACAAAACAGGTGTTTAACCTTTATGTAATTGATGGATATTCTCATAAAGAGGTAGGGGAGTTATTAGGTATTAGTGAAGGAACTTCTAAATGGCATTTAAATGCTGCGCGACAAAAATTAAAAGAACAAATTGGTAAAAACATATTAATTAGAGCATAAAGAAAGATGAATCAAGAACAAAAGTTTGATAAGATTATCAAGAAAAAAGTAGATGAGGCTGAGTTCCCCTTTGATGAGCAAAATTGGAATAAGTTCAGCGCGCAACTTGATGCCGAAAGAAACCTTGCCACTAAACGCGGTTGGGGTAAATTCTTATTTTTAGGATTGTTGTTTCTTGGCATCACCTCTGCAAGTATTGCTCTGTATAAAATTCAGGGGCCATTTGGCCAAAAAGGTAATCTAACCGAAGCTAATAATACCAATGATGATAAAACGGTTTCTTCTGCTCAAGGAAATGGTTTATCGTCTAACATTAATTCAAATTCAGAAAATAATTTATTGGCCGTTAATAATACAAACAACCAATCTGAAAAAACTGCCGATTTAAATTCGTTAACTACCAGTGAGGATAAAAGTAATTCAACAGCAGAAAATTCAACTAACGATAATTCTGCCGCTACCGCTGGGCTAAAGAATGAATTAAACACTGCTTCAGGGTCTAAAAATGATTTAACTTCTATCGAAACAAAAAACGGACAAAAAACCAATTCAAATTCTAGTTCTAAAAAATCCCCTTTAACATCAAGTAAGGAAAATAATACTAGCTCATCTGAAGGTAATTCTAAAGAGGATATTACCGGCGAAATGAACTCAACTGCAAGAAATCATTCTGATCTGGCAGGAGGTGTAAGTTTAGAGCACACAGTATTAAATAGAATAGATTCAAAACTGCCTCATGTTTATTCTGTTAGAAATGTAAAAATTGGCGCAGTTAAACTTCCATCATGGTATGATGATGATTACCGCAGAAAAGGCAAGAAAAAACTTAGCTTTTTAAATGCTGAGGTTGGTGGCGCGTATTTATTAGGCTGGGAATCAAAGAATGGTAAAGATGCAAAAGGGTTTAACTGGTACGCAGGCGTTAATTATGGAAAGTTCATTAATAAAAAAATTGGTTTTAGTGTAGGTTCACAATTTTATAATGTGGGTAACATCAAACAATCTTTTTACGAAAGTTCTAAATCTGTTTACGGTTTAGGTTCAACTTCTTCAAATACTATCATTACAACCCAAGCGCTTTTCTATTTTTCAGTTCCTGTTAAATTCTATTATGCGGTAAATTCTGCTCATCAAATTGGCGCATCTGTTAATCCAAGCTTTTTATTCAGCTCAAAAAATATAGTTGAAAATTATCGTTTAACAGATGGTATCAAATCAAACGAAATTACAAGCAATACTTCAGGAATTTATGAAGGGGTTCGTTTAAACAATATTTTGGTTTCAGCATTTTACAGGGCTAAACTAAACAAACGCATGTATTTAAATACCGAGGTTTTATATGGTGTAAGAGATGTATTTAAAAATACGACCTCGAATGATTATTCGCAAAAACCGCTTGGTTTTAGATTGGGCATTCAATACACCTTATTTGAAAAATAAAAACTTTACAACTAGTAAGAAAATATAAATATGAAAATACATGTACTTTTAGTGTTGTTTTTTGCGCTGATCTTTAATTCCTGCAAGAAAAAACCATTACCTCCGGATGAAGAAGAACCTGCTTCGGTTTTTTATTTTAAAGCCGATATTGGTGGCTCTATTGTTAGTATGGATGCTGGCCTTAACTCGTATTATATGAGCTCATCTTATTTTCAAGATTCAAATAGCGTTTATGTATTTAAAAGCGAATTAAAACAAAAAGAATGTAAGGATAATTGCGGGTACGGAATATCTGTTTTAATTAATGATTACAAGACTTCTCCTTCCTACAATATGTATATTGATAGTACTTTAACACTTTCAAATTATCAGTACAATGATGGCAGTATTATGCCTTTATTTTATAAAGGAAATTTTACACCCCGCCAAACAGCTCAAAATGTAACCAATAATTGGACTTTTAGCGATGGTAACGCCTATAATACAATAAATTGCGTAAGATCTTTTAAAGCTAATACAAGCTACACGGCCTCGTTATTAGTAACAAGTTCGGCCTTTGGCTCAATTAGTCACGATAATGTTTATAAAATTGGAAATCCTGTACAAGCAAATATTAATGCAATTAGGATCAGTCCCACCAATATTTTTAATTATCAGTTTTCTGTAACAGGTTTAACCGGTACCCCTCCATTTACATATTTATGGGATTTTGGCGATGGTTTTACTACTACACAAGCTTCGCCATCACATGAGTTTTTAGTTTCCGATCTGTATAGAGTTAAATTAACTTTAGTGGATGCCAATAACGACATCTGTGAGGCGTATTACCAAATACCGGCTTTTAATGGCACAATTGGTGAGGCTAATTTCAATGCTTATTTTACCCCAATTCAAAATCCAAAAGCCCTTTCAGCCATTACTATATTAATTAACGACCCACAGGGCAAGGTTTATTCATCTAAACTTGTGAATCAAACAGCTAATGATCAATTTGAGATAGTTTCTATTGAAAATTATAAGGCTCAAGATAGTAATCAGTTATTTAAAAAGATTAAAATTAAATTTAATTGTACAGTGGTTAACGGTTCTAATTCTATTGCCATTAAAGGTGGAGAGGCCGTTATTGCCGTTGCGTATAAAAATTAAGGATTTTACCCAACCTTTGGGTATTTAAAAACGTATTAAATAGTGGGTAAACAATTTTTACCGCTTTTTGTTATCCTTTTGTTCTAAGTTAGGTTCTGTGTTAAGTTCTGTGTTTAATTACGAAATCCCTTCTATTTGTGTTTAGAAGGGATTTTTTTTGTTTTAAGCTTTTGTTATATTTGTTACTGATGAAAATAATAAAAAGTATATCTCCTTTTATTTTACTTTTAATTATTGGCGCAATTACGTTTCGCTTTTTATTTTTCATTTCCTACATTAAAGGACATAAAAACGATCTGAGACAACAATTACTTTCCGAGAATAATATAGCCTTGGTTGAGGTTGAATTTCTTAATTCCGATGTTTTTGAAAATAAAAATGGGTTTGAATGGAAGGAAAATAATAAAGAATTGGTTATTAACGGGGTTTACCATGAGGTGATCTCTATAAAAAAATATAAAGATCATACTATTGTTTCTATTATTGAAGATAAAGCAGAAAACACACTCTTTAAGCGATTCTTCAGCTTGAATAAAGGCATTCATAAAGATTTTTCAGACCTTATAAAACTCCTATTAAACCTTACGTATTTGCAAAGTATTCCTGAAATTGTTTTTGAGCAAAAGGTAAATAAAATTCAATTTTTTCCATCCAAAATTCAATTCTCCGATTTTCAATTCTACCATAGATCAATAAAGCCTCCTCAAGCTTAATAATTTAAATCTACTTTAAATCTCTCGATCAAATCGAGGCATTATTATTATTATTTAAATTTTTAAAAGATTTTCAAAAATGAAAAAGTTTTTACTTTTGCCATTGGCATGCTTATCCCATGCTGCCTTTGCACAAACTATTACCATACGGGATATTTCAACCCGCGAACCCCTCGCTAATACTATTATAAAAGATAAAAACAATTTAACAGTTACAACAGATTTAAAAGGTAAAGCCAATTTATCTGGTTTAGATAAAGCCGATTCGCTTTGGATCTATAACCCGGGATATTTATCTAAAAAAATAGTTGCCCCTTCAAAAAATATCGAAATAGGCTTAACCACCAAATTATTTCAACTCGATGAGATAATTTTTTCTGCTAACAGAGTAAAAGAAAAAAAGAGTGATGTTCCCTATCAAATGGAAGTCATTAAACAAAAAGATATAGAGTTTGGTAACCAGCCTACAACCGGTGATGTTTTACAAAATACGGGTGCAGTTTTCTTACAAAAAAGTCAAGCTGGTGGTGGAAGTATTAGCATGAGAGGTTTTGAAGCTAATAAGGTTTTAATGGTTATAGATGGCGTTCGTATGAATAATGCTATTTATCGCGGCGGACATTTACAAGATGTTATGACCATCGATCCAAACATGCTAGACAGGACCGAGGTTGTTTTTGGCCCATCGAGTACTATGTATGGTAGCGATGCCTTAGGAGGCGTAATGAATTTTTATACAAAAAACGCTGAGTTTAGTACCGACGATAAAATGCTGGTAAAAGTAAATACAATGGTACGCTACGGATCGGCCGCTCAAGAAAAAACCGGACACCTGGATTTTAATTTAGGTTGGAAAAATTTTGCATCCCTAACAAATATTACTTCGTCAGCCTTTAACGACCTAATGAGTGGTTCTACTAAATTAAATGGTTATACAAATAAATGGGACAGAGATTTTTATGTGAAACGATTTGGTGATAGAGATAGTATGGTTAAAAACAGTAATAATAATTTGCAAATAGGTAGTGGCTATAAGCAAACGGATATAATGCAGCGTTTTAATATCAAAACAGGCGAACACCTAATTCATAATTTAAATTTTCAATTGAGTTTAGCCCCCGAATTACCTCGCTATGATAGATTGGCGGGCGATTATTCCGGAGGAAAATTTAGGTTTGCCGAAAATGGCTATAAGCAAAATCGTTTGTTAGCTGCTTATACTTTAAATTATGATGCTAAAACAGCGGTATCTGATAATATTAAAGTAATTTTTGCTTACCAAAAAATTGAGCAAGATCGCATCACTCGCAGATTTCAAAATGTTAACCGTAGAACACAAATGGAAGATGTTTCCGTACTATCTGCAAATATTGATGTATTCAAAAAAATAAAAGAGAAGCATGAGTTACGTTATGGTGTTGAAGTAACTTCAAATAATGTTATATCAACCGCCACTTTTCTAGACATAAAAAAAGATAGTTCCTACAAAGCATTAGGCGAAACCCGTTACGCAGATGGCGGTAACACTATGCAAACAGTAGGCGCCTACGTTTCTCACTCATGGGAAGTAAATGACAATTTTGTAATTACAGACGGATTACGTTTTACTTATAATAATCTTAAATCAACATTTACAGATACTACACTTTTTAAATTCCCTTTTAAAACAGCCCAACAAACCAATCAAGCACTTACAGGTTCATTAGGTTTTGTTTGGAAAGAAATAGATAACTATAAAGTTTCTTTTTTAATGAACACAGGTTTTAGAACACCTAACATTGATGATATGAGTAAAGTGTTTGAAAGTGGTGGTGGGGTTTTAATTGTTCCCAACGCCGATATTAAACCCGAATATGCTACCAATGTTGAATTTGGAATTAGTAAGATCTTTGATAAACGCTATAAATTTGATTTCACCGGTTTTTATACCTATTTAGAAAATGCATTAGTTTTAGCCGACTACAAGTATAATGGTAACGACAGTATTTTGTACAATGGTATAAAAACAAAAACACAAGCTCTCCAAAATTCAGATCGCGCCTATGTTTATGGCTTTTCGGCAGGCATTCAATTTGATTTTAATGATAATTTATCCTTTAAAAGTGTTATCAATTATACGTATGGTAGATATATTGATTCAAAAATGGACACAGTTGTTCCTTTAGATCATATTGCTCCGGTATTTGGTCAAACAAGTATTTTGTATAAAGCCAAAAGTTTTGATGGAGAATTTTTTATTCGTTACAACGGTAAAAAAGCTTTATCAGATTATAGTCCAAGTGGTGAAGATAATTTACAATATGCAACCGCAAATGGTATGCCGGCATGGTTTACCTTAAATTTGCGATTAGGTTATAATCTCACTAAAAATTTCAGATTAAATGCTTCATGTGAAAATATTACAGATAATCGTTATAGGGCGTTTGCTAGTGGTATCAACGCGCCGGGCAGAAATTTTATTGTTAGTTTACGTTATAAGTTTTAAAACCAGAAGTATTGTATAATATTAAAAGGCGAAGATCAAACTTCGCCTTTTTTGTTTTTTTTAATATTTCAAATTCATCCAAATTGCAAAGTTAATTTTGATTCAGATCTTTCTTTTTTTATTGGTATATTTATTTCTCAAATAAAGCCATGCTATCACAACACGAACAAAAACAAGAGTCTTTACAGGTTATAAAATTCATACAAACGAATAAAAAGCGTTTAATTCTTGTTCCTACCATTGCAATTGTTATATCAGTAATAATAACATTTTTTATTCCTAAACAGTATTTTTCTTCCGGCATTGTTTTTCCGCCCGATCATCCAAGTTTAGATAATAATGTATCCAATCCAAATTTTGGTTATGATGTAGAAGCAGATCGATTGCTTCAGATCTTTCAATCTAATTCTATTATGGATTCTGTAGCAACTAAATTTAATTTGTTTAATTATTATGAATTAGATAAGGCAGATCTTGATTGGAGAGATCGTTTAACAAAAGAATACAAAAATGATGTTCGGTTTGAAAGAACAAGATATATGTCTATTATAATTTCTGCTCAAACTAAAGATCCCGAATTATCAGCAAACATTGTTAACTATATTATCGAAAGTACCAACCGTGTTCGTGAAAAACTCTATAAGCAAAATGTTTTAACAGCGTATGATAAAGCAGAACATGATTTTTTAATTCAAAAACGGCTTGCCGATTCTATGCTGATTAAATTAAAAAAAGACATAGAGTTACTACATATTAGTGGCCTGGTGTTATTAGCACCTAGTGCTCAGTTAAACATCGATTTTATCTCTAAGTTAACATCCAGCAGACCTGAAGATATTAGCTTAGGTGAAAATATTTTAAAATACCGCCATCAATTAGATAGACAAAATGATTTTGAGGGTAAATATATTCGTGTTAAAAAAATGATGGAAGATCCTGTGCCTAGTATTTATGTTTTGGATAATGCCATTGTTTCATATAAAAAAGTTTCGCCTTCATATACGATCAATGCTTTTATAGCTTGTTTTATTGGATTGTTTTTGGCCATCCTAATTTCTGTGTTTAAGCAAAACAATAAATAATTTGTTGTCAAGTTTAAAAATAAATAGTTTCTCGAAAACCAATTTCGAATTTTATTTAATAGGTGTGTTTATACTTCTGTTAAATATGAATTATTTTTTAGATCACAATTTACCTAGTCTATTACTAATTGTTGAGGTTCTTGCAGTTTTTGTTAGCGTAGTTTTTCTGTTTTACAAAAAGGAATACTTGTTATATGTATTAAGTTTTACTGTTCCATTAAGCCTTCCTGTTGGATTGTTTAGTGGTGCCAACCTTAACTTTCCATCAGAGTTAATTAGTGTTTTTCTTTCTTTTTATATCTGTATTCGTATTTTAATTGGTTATAAGATAGACTGGTCATTTCTTAAACATCCCATAACCTTGATTTTAATGGTTGATTTAGCATGGCTTTTAATCACAAGTTTTCAAAGTTCTATACCTGAGGTTTCTTACAAAAGATTTATTATTCGGTTTATTTATATTTTAAGTTACTATTTGTTTTTTTATGAGTTGTTTAAGTTAAATTCTAAAAACATCCTTATTGTTTTTGCAATTCATTGCCTGGGATTAATTTGGCCTATCTTTATTACATTCCAGCATCATTGGGAGTTGGGGTTTTCTCCGAGTGTCGCCAGCAGGGCTTGTCAGCCATTTTATAATGATCATACGATCTATGGCGCTGTTTTGGTTTTTTTTATTCCGTTTTTAATATACAGCGCTTTTCGTTTTCAAGGTAAAGTGTATATAAAACTTGGTTTTAGTTTACTTTTACTATTGTTTTGTATAGCCGCTTTTCTTTCTTTTTCAAGAGCAGCTTTGGCAAGTTTATTATTATCAGGGATTATTTTTTTAATAATTAAGTTTAAGGTCAAATTAATTTATTTCATAATTTCTGCATCTTTATTTTTGGCTACTATATTGGTTTTTCAAAATAACATTATGGATTACCTTGATAGATCTAAATTTGTTAGCCAAAAAAATGATCTTGGAATGCATTTTAAATCTGTTGCTAACGTTAAAACAGATGTTTCAAATGCAGAACGTATTAATCGTTGGGTATGTGCTTGGAGGATGTTTGAAGAAAAACCTATTTTTGGTTACGGACCGGGTACTTATCAGTTTTTTTATGGGCAATTCCAGTCGCGTAAAAACATGTCTACTATCAGCACATTTCAAGGCGATAAAGGGCATGCACATTCTGAATATTTGGGTTACCTGAGCGAAACCGGATTATTTGGCTTTTTAAACTTTTTACTATTAATAGGTGTTATCATTTCAACAGCATTACGGGTTATTTATCAAACAAAAAATAGTGAGATTAAAAATATCTGTATGGTTGTTTTTCTTGGTTTAATAACGTTTTTTATTCATGGTGTGTTTAACGGTTTTATTGAAACAGATAAAATGGCAATGCCCGTTTTTGTTTCAATTGCAGCAATTGTAAGTTTAGACATTGCGGATCGTAAAGCCAATAAAGAGAAGGATGTAACCAAATCGGATTTATAAGTTATTATTAAGACTGAAATAATATATGGAGGGGATAAAACAAAATTTAATTGAAGCAGAACAAAAAGCGCTAACTCTGTTTGACGAAATTCAAAAGCGTGGCCTGATCGTTGAGGGTAAATCAGAACACACCTTAAATAAAGAAATATTTGATCTTGCTTTTCAACTTTTTGGAATTAAAAAATACTGGCACAAACGCATCGTTCGTGCAGGAAAAAATACTTTATGTCCCTATAAAGAAAATCCACCTGATCTGATCTTACAAAACGACGATATTTTGTTTTTTGATTTTGGTCCGGTTTTTGAGAATTGGGAAGCCGACATAGGTAAAACATTTGTGATAGGTAATGATCCTGAAAAATTAAAATTACAAAAAGACGTAGAACTCGCCTGGCAAGAAGGCAAAGCGTTTTATTTACAAAATAAAAATTCGCTTACCGGCGCAGATCTTTACAATTATACAAAAGAATTAGCGCATAAATACGGCTGGGAATATGGTAACGTTCATTGCGGCCATTTGATCGGTAATTTTCCACACGAAATATTAATTGGCGAAGAACTCATCAATTACATTCATCCGGAAAATACTACTTTAATGTGTGCCAAAGATAAAAATGGTAACGAGCGTTTTTGGATCTATGAAATTCATTTTGTAAACGAAGAAAAAGAAATTGGTGGTTTTTTTGAGCAATTTTTAAATTAAAAATTATGAAACTTTTCGTCATGTTTTTTGTGTTTGTATCAACCGTGGTTTTTAATAATTTTAAAGAAACCGGTTCATCTTTAACAAAAAAAGTAATTGTTTGCGACAGCATTCCTGCGCTTAATAAGAATGTAGTTGCTTTTGTGAAATCTAAAATC
>JALHPG010000094.1 GCA_022842625.1 Bacteroidia bacterium
CCATTTATAAGCGCTGCTGTTGCAGGCCCTCCATCTCCACTGTTACCAACTGTACCGTTTCCAGCATAAGTAGTTAAAATACCGGAAGTGGAAATTTTACGAACAACACTAGAGCCCGGATCTGTAAAATAAATGTTATCATTAGCATCTATTGCTATACCTGAAGGTTGATTTAAAACTGCTTGTGTAGCTGAAATATTACTTAACAATGCGCCGCCTCCTGCAATGGTATTAATTATTTGTGATCTTGAAATAATTGTGATCAAACATAAAGCTAGTGCCAATTTATTTTTCATACTTTGTTTTATAGTTAATTAAATAATTATTCTGTTAATGGTTTTTTTGCTTTTTATTGGGATCATTCGTGGATACATTTTTTTAAATATAATACCTCATAAACAATCTTTCCTAAATAAATGTTTATCAATATGAACCTATTTTTTCATTTAAAAAAATTTATTATTCAAAAATAAATGCCTTGATCTTTTGTTCAAAAAATCAAGGCATTTATTTAGTAGATCTTTGATCTTACCTAAACGTTTAGTTTTGCACTACTACCTTACTTGTTACAACCAATTTGTTGTTTTTATATAGTTGTATAAAATATAATCCATTGTCAATGTTATTAGTATTAACAGTGTGATGCATTCCATTAACACTTTGTGTCATAATAAGTTTTCCCGTAACGTCAACTAAATACATTTCAACATTTTCAACACTATTAGTGAAATCAATTTTAAAATTATTAATTGAAGGATTAGGGTAAATATTTACATCCAAATTACTTACATTATTTTCTTTTACCCCTTGAACAGGAAATGTTTTTTCGTTTGTTTGGTTACTTTTTGTGCGGGTTTTTAAAGCTGAAATACCATTAACTTTAGCAGTAGGATTACAATTAAAACCTTGCGCATCTACCAACCATTTAATGTTAGAAGCAAAGAGTGCAGCGTATTGAGGGTCGGAAATAGAATTACCAGTTGTGGCAGCCACAGAAGTTGTTATGCCTGTAGTTAAATTTACTCTGTTTAAAACATAATTAGCAACAGGGGTTGTAGTTGCACCTTCTATTGCATAGGCATTCCAGTTAAAATTACCGTTTTGCTGATCTTGATTAAAGATCGTTTGATGCCAAGGACTCAAAGGACTATAAGCGCCGCAACTATCGCGCAATTGCAATTTATATTTATATGATGTAAAATTTGGATCACCATTTGCCGGACCAATACTGCGAGCAGTGTCAGTATACATACTTAATGCATTTTTTCCAACAGCTGCTATGCGTTTAAAAACGTTTGTAGAAGTTTCTCTGTAAATAATAAAACTATCTACTTTAGAATAAGAAGTTTTGTCCCAATACACTTCGTTATTTGTACTTAAACTATCTACAGTTACCATACAAATATTTGGCGTTGGAGCATATTGAGTAATTAACAATGTTGATTTTGCAACACAACCATTACTTAAATTAGCCGTTACAGTATATTGCGTTGATCCGTTTGCTGTAACAGTTGGTGAAAGAACCGTGCTACTGCTTAAGCCGGTAGTTGGTGTCCAAACTACACTTGTAGGATTTGAAGGGGTGCTAGTTCCAACAATTGCTTGAGATTGCGAACATAATAAATTAAAATTTGAACCTACATTAACGAATGCAGGTATTACAGGAAGCGTAATGTTACTGCTACTTCCTGTGCAGGTTCCAATTGCACCTATTACAGAATAGCTTGTAGATACTGTTGGAGTTACTACCAATGAAGAACCTGTTGCTCCTGTACTCCAGGTATAACTTGTTGCCCCAGTTGCACTTAATGTAGCTGATGAGCCGGCGCAAACAGAAGGTGGCGTGAGGATGTTGGCATTTAAACATCCAATTTTAGAAATAAAAGCTTCTGTTGAACCTGAACTTGAAAGAGTAGTTGTGCCAAAAGCCACTGGAGCGGTATTAATTGTACCTGAAACAAAAACATTTCCTGCTGCATCATTGGCAATACCAACCCCTGACTCGTTACCTGAACTACCAGCAGATTTAGCCCACTGAACTACTCCTGCAGAATTACATTTTATAACGTAAATATCTGAATTTGGACCTGGAGTTGAATTAACCAATGTTGTTGTACCAATGGCAATATTTGTTCCAGAAAAACTACCGGTTACATAAACATTACTATTGACATCAACGGTTATTTTATTTGCAAACTCATCAACAGCCCCTCCAATTTTATTTACCCATTGAAAAACACCAACAGAATTTGTTTTTGCTACAAAGGCATCATAGCTCCCAGAATTAGAAACTGTAAATGTACCTGCTACTAATGACCCACCAATAAAATAACCATTTAAAAAAATATTGTTATTAGAATCGATAGAAATTCCACCCATAAAATCTGCTGTAGCGTTAAATGAGGTGCCGAAATTTTTAGCCCACTGTCCTATTCCAGCAGAATTATATTTAGCAATTAGCATATCTTGTCCACCAATTGTAGTAAGAGTTGTGGGACCAATTACTGTTGTTGAGCCAGAGCCTGGTGAAAAAGTTCCAGAAAAATAGGGGTCGGAATTTGAATCAATTGCTACATCTTGCGCTATATCATTACTGTTTGATGAACCAGTTGTTCTTGCCCAAGTAACAGAGCCAGTAGGTGTAAATCTAGCTAAAAAAATATCTGTGCTGGTACCAGCAGGATCAGTATTTATTAAAGTAGAAGTCCCGATTGACATTGAACTTGAATTATATCGGCCAGAAATATACAAGCAAGAAAGGGAATTAGAAAAAGCGCATCCACCAGAAAAATCGTTAGCAGGCCCACCGTATGATTTTAACCATTGAATGATTCCAGACGGATTATAACAAGCAACAAAAATATCATATGTGGCATTAGTTGTAAAATTAGATATTGTAAAAGGAGGAATACTTAAAACTGAACTACTAAAATGTCCATGAACATAAATATTTCCAGCTGCATCGGTACAAACGGAACTAATTGACTCTTGAGTTAATCCACCTATTTTATGGGCCCATAAAACTGTGCCGTTTGGGTTGTATTTAGCTAAAAAAACATCATTTAAACCTGAATTATTTAAGGTTACAGTACTCATTTGTATTGGATTACTTGCAAACACGCCAGTAGTTATAATATTTCCGCTTGGATCAGTACAACAAACGGTCCCGAAATCTCCAGCAGCTCCAGCAGCAGATTTTGCCCAAATCCAATTTTGACTATAACTAAAAGAAACATTTAAGAAGCAAAACAATATGAATGATTTTATTGCTAAACCCAAAAGTGTGCTATAATTTATTTTCATTTTACTTTTTTTATTAATTATTAATGATGATTTTATTTATCGAAACCGTTTTATTTTCTTGCTTTATATTTAACAAATAAATGCCACTTGTAAGATTACCTAAATTTATTTGAATATTTAAATTATTTGATAGTTTGTTATTGATGCTGTAAATAGTTTGTCCTAATAAATTTTTCACTTCAATCCTGCAATCGCTTTCTCCTAATAATTTAGTTTCAATATTTATTATTCCATTTGAAGGATTAGGATAAACTAAAACATTTTGATTACTTAAACTATTTGACAATATGCCAACCGTAGGAAATGTTTTTTCGTTTGTTTGGTTACTTTTTGTACGGGTTTTTAAAATGGTAATACCATTCACTTTTGCTGTAGCGTTACAATTAAAACCTTGTGCCTCAATAAACCATTTTACATTTCCAGCCACTAAACTACTGTATAACGGGTCAGAAATAGAGGTTGCGGTGGTAGCAGCAACAGTAGTCGTTACGCCTGTTACAATATCCCTTCTGGTTAATACGTAATTCGAAACCGGACTTGGACTAGCTTCAACAGCATAAGGGTTCCATGTAAAATTACCATTTTGTTGATCTTGAACAAACATAGTTTGGTGATAAAGACTTTGATTTATATTACTGTAATTTCCACAAGTATCTCTTATCTGCAGCTTATATCTATATGAGGTAAATTTAGGGTCACCATTATTTGATCCACCAACACTTCTTGTTGTATCAATAAACATACTAAAAGCACTTTTATGTAAAGAGGCTATTCTATTGTAAACGCTAATGGCAGTTTCTCTATAAACTATAAAACTGTCTACTTTTGTATACAAAGTTTTATCCCAATATATTTCATTATTAATTCCTAAACTATCTACCGACACCAAACATAACTGTGGTGGTGTTACAGTTGAAGTAACCGTTATTTCATCTTTAGCAACGCACCCATTGGTAAATGTTGTGGTTACTGTATAATTTGTGGCTCCAAATGAAGCATTTACAGAAGGCGTTAATATACTTGAATTGCTCAAACCTAATGTGGGCGACCAAACTATGCTAACCGGAGATGATGGATTTGTAACTGCAGGTATTAATTGCGACTGCCCACAGGTCAAACTAAAATCCGGACCGGCATTTACACTCGCAGGTAATAAGTTAACAACAAATGGCGTAGGGTTAACTGCAGTACAAGTTCCAGTATTACCGATTAAAGTATAACTAGTAGTTGCTGTTGGTGTAATAACAATTGATTGAGTGGTTGCACCAGTGCTCCAGGTATAGTTAGTTGCACCAAATGCCGTTAAAGTTGCAGATGAACCGGGACATATAGTAGGGTTGCCCACAATTGTTGTAACTAAACAGTTACCATATTTAGCAACAAATCCATCAGATGTTCCATCAAGTGTTAAGGTGTTGGTTCCAAAAGATGTCATACCACTTGAATAACCACCCGACACGTATACATTCCCATTATTATCGCACGAAATACCGGCAGCAGATTCATTGTTGGTGCCAGAACTACTAACTGCCCATTGAACTAATCCTAAAGCATTACATTTAATAACTAAAGCATCACTTGTTAAACCGGGATTTGAATTTGTTAGTGTAGTTGTTCCAATAACCGTGTTTGTGCCTGAAAATGAACCCGCCAAATAAATATTACCAGAACCATCTAAAGTATTTCTTTTTACATACTCATCGTTAGCCCCACCTATTCCATTCACCCATTGAAATACGCCAACCGAATTTGTTTTTGCTACAAAACCATCATAACCACCTATATTTGGAACGGTAAAGGTTCCTGCAACTAAAGATGAAGTTTTATAATATCCACTTAAAAAAATATCATTAGATGCATCAATACTAATTCCACCTGAAAAATCATTAGCTCCCCCAGTAAAGTTAGTCCCAAAATTTTTTGCCCATAGTGCAACTCCGGCCGAACTATATTTTGCAAAAATAATATCTTGCCCCCCAATCGATGTTAAACTAGTATTAGCTATGCTTGTTGTAAAAGTACTACTGTTATAAAATGTACCGGAAAAATGTGGATTTGAACCGGCATCTAAAGCTAAATCTACCGCAACGTCGTTTGAACTTGCTGAACCTGTAATTTGCACCCAATCAAAATTTGTAAATGAACTAATTTTTGCTAAAAAAATATCTGAAGTCGTTTCACCTACATCAGAATTTGAATAGGTAGCACCAAAAACTGGATTTTTAGAGTTAAAGTAACCAGAAATAAATAAACTGTTAAGTGAATTAGAATACACGCATCCTCCACCAAAATCGTCCTTACTGCCACCTCCGTAACTTTTTAAAGATAAAATATTGCCGGATGAGTTAAATACTGCTAGAAAAATATCCCAGGTTCCTACACCTGAATTACCGGATGTTGTTGTGGTATTTGAGATAACAGAACTGTTAAAATTACCTAATACATAAATGTTTCCACTTGCGTCGGTTGTAATGCCGGTTATAACTTCTTGATTTGAACCTCCAAGTCTTTGTGCCCATAGCACATTACCATTTGGATCATATTTTGCCACATAAGAGTCTCCGGTTCCTGTGCCTATATTGGTTAAGCTAAAAGTACCAATCTGAACAGAAACACTTGTGAAACTGCCCGAAGCAATTGTATTCCCAGACTGATCGGTGCAAATTACGCCTCCAAAATCGCCACTAGTGCCGGCAATTTTTTTAGCCCATTGCCATGATTGAGAATACGTAAAGGTATTTAACAGCAAAAACAGAATTGATAAAAATTTGAATGACAATTTTAAATTGGAAATGGTAATGATTAAATTTAATTTTTTCATATATGTTATTAAAAAAAAGCGTTGTATTATTTTAGGTATTTAAAGTTATATAATTTTAAAATTTTACTTTAACAAAGATATAGTATTTTATCATAAACCAAATTCTGAACAAAACAAAACCGCCTAAAAATAATTTAGGCGGTTTAAGAGTTAAAAAGAAAATAAAATTATCGATTAAGAATAATTCTATTTGCAGAAACCAATCTATTTTCTTGCTTAATGTTTAAAATATAAATACCATTTGGATAATTACTAAAATCTACTTGAGGATTATTATTCTCAATAGTTTTAGCATCATAACTAAAAATAGTTTCGCCTAATAAATTTTGTACCTCAATTGTATATTTAGTTCCGGCTAAAAACTTAGCTTCAATTGTAATCAGGCCATTAGTTGGGTTAGGATAAATGGTAACATTTTGTTTACTTAAACTATTTGAAAGTATGCCAAGCGTAGGAAATGTTTTTTCGTTTGTTTGGTTACTTTTTGTACGAGTTTTTAAAGCTGAGATCCCATTAACTTTTGCTGTTGGATTACAATTAAAACCTTGCGCGTCAACAAACCATTTAATGTTAGTTGAAAACAGTGAACTATATTGAGGATCAGAAATTGAAATGCCCGTTGTAGCAGAAACAGAAGTAGTTGCGCCGCTCGTTAAATTCCTTCTATTTAAAACATAGTTAGAAACCGGCGTAACTGTTGAATTTTCGATAGCATAAGTGTTCCAATTAAAATTACCGTTTTGCTGGTCTTGAACAAAAATGGTTTGATGCCAAGGACTCAAAGCGCTATAATTTCCACAACTGTCTCTAAATTGTAATTTATATTTATAGGAAGTTATATTAGGATCACCATTTGCCGGACCAACACTTCGCGCCGTATCAGTATACATACTTAATGCAGTTTTACCAACTGCCGCAATACGTTTAAAAATATTAGTTGAAGTTTCTCTATACACAATAAAACTATCTATTTTGGAAAACAGAGTTTTATCCCAATATACTTCGTTATTAAGCCCTAAACTATCAACCGTTACCACACATATTTGCGGCGTTGGAGCAAAAGACGAAACATTAACAACATCCTTTACAACGCAGCTATTAGTTAAGGTAGCAGTTACTGTATAATTTTGCGGAATTGCTCCTGAAGTAACCGTGGGACTTAAAGAAGTTGAACCAACTAATCCAACTGTTGGCGACCAACTAATACTGGTTGGATTTGCAGGTGAAGCAATTGCATTAATAACCTGAGATTGACTACAGGTTAAAGAAAGATTTGGACCTGCATTTATATTTGCCGTTAGCAGCGATACATTAAAAACATTACTTACATCGCTACAAGTTCCGGTAGCGCCAATAAGGGTATAAGTTGAATTGGCCGTAGGTGTTATAACTATCGAAGCGCCGGTTGCACCTGTGCTCCAAGTATAATTAGTTGCTCCCCCTGCGGTTAAAGTTGCAGAAGCACCGGTACAAACATTTGACAAACCATTGATGGTTGCCGTTAAACATCCTATCTTAGAAACAAATGAATCGTTATTTCCGTTACTGCTTAATGTAGTTGAACCAAACGCAATTGGCCCTGCAATATTATAGGCACCGGTTATGTAAACATTGCCAATTGCATCACTCGCAATACCATATGCGGTTTCGCCACCAATGCTTGTGGCAGAACTAACCCATTGCGGTGTGCCGGCAGAATTATATTTTACAACAAAAACATCCTGATTGCTACCCGGAGTAGTATTGGTTAAACTAAAGCTTCCTACCGTAACAACAGTGCCTGCAAAGTAACCGGTTAAGTAAGCATTGTTACTTGCATCAACGGCCACGTCATATGCAAAATCACCTCCTGTACCGCCTACTTTATTAACCCACTGAAATGTGCCGGCAGAATTATACTTGGCAATAAAACCATCATACGTTCCTGAATTTGCCAAAGTAGCTGTTCCAATAACAAGCGGTAATCCAAAATAAGCGCCCGACAAATAAATATTACTTGCTGCATCAATATCCATTCCGGTAAAAAAGTCGGCACTGGTTGAACTGGAACCGCCTGTTCTTACCCATTGAAAAGAATTGGTGTTGGAATATTTTGTAATAAAAATATCTTGCGAACCGTAGCTGGAAACCGCTACGCCAATAGAACTTACACTGCCTGTTATTGGTGAAAACGAACCTCCCAAATAATAATTTGAGGCATCAGATCTAACAGTATAACCATAATCATTGGAATTAGCGCCTCCTAAACTAAATGCACCTGTAGGAGTACCAAATGTTGGATTAAATTTAGCAAAAAAACAATCAAAACTGCCAGAGGCACTTGAATTGGTCATTGGATAGGCTCCGATACTAAAAGTAGGACTAGAATAATATCCTGTTAAAAGCACATTTCCCAACGAATTCGAATAGTGAATGCCGGTAGCCCTTTCATTACCAGTTGTTCCATATTTTAAGGCCCATAAGGCAGCACCATTGGTATTGTACTTAGCAACAAAAATATCAAAGTTACCAGCGCTACTTGCCTGCGTAAGATTATAGGTAGAAAGCGTTAAGGTAGGACTATCATATGAACCGCTAATGTAAATATCCCCATTTGTAGAAGTACAAACTCCTCCAACTGCATCCAATCCTGTGCCACCAATTGTTTGAACCCAAATAACATTTCCGCTTGGGTCAAATTTTGCAAGGTAAATATCTGCTCCACCCAAGCTATTAATGGTTACCGTACCAATTTGCATAGAGGGTGCCGCATAGCCACCTGCTACTATAACGTTTCCGGAGGGGTCAGTACAAACCGCTCTACCCTGATCATTATTTAGTCCTCCCGAACTTTTAGCCCACTGCCAACCCTGAGAAAAGCAAGCGCCTGATCTATTGAAAGCCATCGCAAGAACCATCACTAAGATTAAAAGTAATTTATTACGTAAAATTTCTTTCATTATTTTTTTCATGTTTATTTTTTTGGTGTTTATCTATTTAAATATACCGACTATCTAAATTACCAAAAAAAACAATTAAAAATTAAAATAAAGTTAAATATCCGGGCACAGCTTTTTAACATATCGGATAGTTTTCATAAATTGTTAAATTTGTTGCACTATGGACGAACGCGCAGCTTCATTTTTGAAGCTTTTAAAAATAATGGATGAACTAAGGGAACAATGCCCTTGGGATAAAAAACAAACCATTGAAAGCATTAGACATTTAACAATTGAAGAAACATACGAATTAAGTGATGCTATCCTTAAAAATGATCTAACCGAAATTAAAAAAGAACTCGGCGATATTTTATTACACATTGTTTTTTATTCACGTATTGCCAGCGAAACAAACAGCTTTAATATTAAAGATGTTATTGATGGCTTGTGCGAGAAATTAATTTTTAGACATCCTCATATTTACGGTGACGTAAAAGCTGAAACCGAAGAACAAGTAAAACAAAACTGGGAACAATTAAAACAAAAAGAAAAAGGCGGCAACACCTCTGTTCTATCCGGCGTGCCAAATAGTATGCCTGCCTTACTAAAAGCCTACCGCATTCAGGAAAAGGCGCGAGCTGTAGGTTTTGATTGGGATAAACCCGAGCAGGTTTATGAAAAAGTAAAAGAAGAATTGGATGAGTTTGAAGTTGAAATAAAAAACAAAAATCAACAAGCGGCAGAAAAAGAATTTGGCGACGTATTATTTTCGTTAATAAATTACGGTCGTTTTTTAAATATTAATCCCGAAGATGCTTTAGAACAAACCAATAAGAAATTCATTAAACGCTTTGGCTACATGGAAGCCAAAGTAAAAGAACAAGGAAAACAAATTGCCGATTGTAAACTGGAAGAGTTAGATAAATATTGGAACGAAGCAAAAAAACTATAATTTGAAAGTATTTATTAAAGATAACTGGCTTTATTTTTTGCTCTATTTAACTGCTCTGGCTTGGGCCTTTTTCTATATATTTCAAGTTGATAAAGTAGCCCTACATATAAAAATAAACTCGCTTGTTGGCAATCCTGCATTAGACACTTTTTTTAAATATTTCACCCATTTAGGTGACGGGATTTTTGCAGTAATTATTGCCATTTTTGTTTTTTTATTCAATAAACGAAATGGTGTTTTTATTTTGTCCACCTACATTGTTTCGGGTTTATTTACCTCGCTTTTAAAAAACTTTTTTTATTCGGATGTTAACCGCCCGCATTATGTATTCGGTTATTTCGTACAACACATTAAACTTAAATATATTGAAGGGGTTGATATGGTTGGGCAAAACAGTTTCCCCAGCGGCCATTCAACATCTGCCTTTGCGCTGTTTACTTGCTTGGCCTTAATAACAGAAAACAAACTTTTAAAAATTATTTTCTTTGTTATTGCATTAATGGCGGCATTTAGTCGAACCTATTTATCACAGCACTGGTTAGTAGATGTTACGTTTGGTAGTTTAATAGGAACGATATTCGCAGTCATTTTCTATTTTATTTTTATTGGCAACACTAAATTCGAAACATTAAACAAACCGCTTTTAAATATTAAAAGGTCTTAATGCTTTATTTAAAAAATAATACTCTTTTAATTTTTTTAATTGCAATTATTTCTGCAATTATTTTTATTCCCTTTATTGGCAACTGCCCATTATTTGATTGGGATGAAGTTAATTTTGCCGAGTGCGCTCGTGAAATGGTGGTGTCCGGCAATTACTCTCAGGTGCAATTAAATTATCGTCCGTTTTGGGAAAAACCACCTTTATTTATTTGGCTTCAAGCTGCCAGCATGAATATATTTGGCGTTAACGAATTTGCAGCACGTTTTCCAAATGCCATTTGTTCTATTGTTTCATTGATCGCCCTTTATTTAATCGGTAAAAAATTCCACTCTCAAAAATTCGGAATTATCTGGAGCCTGATCTATGCTTCGATGTTACTTCCACACTTATATTTTAAATCCGGATTGATCGATCCATGGTTTAACTTATTTATTTTCTTATCGATCTATAATTGCATGTTGTTTTTTAATAACCCAAATGGTAAAAAAGAAATTGGCAATTCAGCTTTAGCCGGTTTGTTTTTGGGCGCTGCTGTTTTAACTAAAGGTCCAACTGCTATTGTAATTGTTGGTTTAACCTTATTAGTTTATTTGATTTGGAATAAGCAACTAAAATTACTTTTATCAAAACCATTTTTAATTTTTGTAATAACCACCTTATTTGTTTCAGGAAGCTGGTTTTTGGTAGAATGGCTTAAAGGAAACGAATATGTGATAAAAGAATTTATCGATTATCAAATTCGATTACTTAAAACAGAAGATAGCGGACATGGCGGCCCTTTTATTTATCATTTTGTAGTGCTGCTCATTGGCTGTTTTCCCGCCTCTCTCCTATTCATTGCTTCTTATTTAAACTATAACAACTTAACACCTTATCAAAAACAAGTTCGTAAAATATTCATCTCTTTATTTTGGGTTGTTCTGCTTCTATTCTCGTTTGTTGTTCAAACAAAAATTGTGCACTATTCATCGCTCTGTTATTTTCCTTTATCGTTTGTAGCAGCAATTGGTATTGTTCAAAATTTTGAGCGATTAAAATTTACCACTCCGGTAAAAATAATTTACTGGATCGTTGCAGGTGCTTTTTCATTAGCATTTACAGCTATTGGTTTAATAAACTTATTAAAACCATCCATTATAAATAGCGGTTTAATCAAAGACGAATTTGCTTTAATGAATTTACAAGCTGATGTAAAATGGACCGGTTTTGAATCATTAATAGTGTTAGCTTTTTTAATTGGTGCAATACTGGTTTTTATTGCAGTAAACAAGCACAAAATAAAACTATTGTATTACGGTTTTGTATTTAATTTGGCCTTTATTTACCTAACAATTGCAGTTATAATACCAAAAGTAGAATTGTATACACAACATGCAGCAATTGAATTTTACAAAGCAAGTGCATCAACCAATTGTTATATCGAAACCTCCGGTTTTAAGAGCTATGCTTATTTGTTTTATTCAAATAGAAAACCGAGCGATTACCAAAACAAAAGCCAACAATTGGTTATTGAAGAAATGTTGGATGTTTGGGAAAAACAAGGGCATTCGCGATTAACAAGCTATGCTATGGCCAATTTATACTGGATGGAACATGGTACCATAGATAAACCTGCTTTTTTAATTTCTAAAACCACCTTCGAAAACGAAGTATTAACTAATACTGAAATTAAAAAGTTGTATTCAAAAAACGGCTATTCCTTTTTTGTAAGAATGCCGCTTAAACCTGCCAAATAGTCTAGTTTATTTTAATGGCACAAATTGTGTTTTATAAGTAGTAGAAACAATAAAATTTAATTATGAATTTTAAAGATATTGATGAAATGTCCTTTAAACAAGGGATTGATGAGGATTCGGATTTTATTCCCCTTTTGAGCAGTGAAGATGAGGACATGATGCAGAATGAAAAAATTCCTGAAATTCTGCCAATTTTACCGCTTAGAAACACCGTTCTTTTTCCCGGAGTAGTAATTCCTATTACCGTTGGGCGCGATAAATCCATTCACCTGATCAAAGATTACAATAAAGGCGATAAAACCATTGGTGTGGTGGCTCAAAGAAGCGATACTACCGAAGAGCCGAACGAAGAAGATCTTTATACCGTTGGCACTGTTGCTCAGATCATTAAAATGCTGCGGATGCCCGATGGTAATACAACCATCATCATTCAAGGTAAAAGAAGATTTAAAATAGATGAGTTCGTTCAATCAGAGCCATACCATAAAGCAAAAGTGTCGGCATTTGATGAAATAAAACCACCAAAATCTGATAAAGAATTTACTGCCATCGTTTCTAATTTAAAAGAAACCTCTGTTCAAATAGTTAAAATTTCGCCTAACATTCCAAGCGATGCAAGTTTTGCTATTAACAACATTGATAGCCCTACATTTTTGGTGAACTTTATTTCATCCAACATGAATGCAACAACCGAAGACAAACAAAAAATGTTAGAGGTTGCCAATTTAAAAGACCGCAGTTTATTAGTACTCGAAAATTTGAATAAAGAATTTCAAATGATGGAATTGCGTAATCAGATCCAGAACAAAACAAAAATGGATCTGGATAAACAACAACGCGAATATTTTTTAAATGCTCAAATTAAAACCATACAGGAAGAATTAGGTGGTAATAATTTTGAGCAAGAAATAAATGGCTACTTAGAAAAAGCTGCGACCAAAAAATGGAGCAAACAAATTAAAGAGGTTTTCGAAAAACAAGTTGCCAAGCTTCAGCGCATGAATCCTAATGCTGCAGAGTACGGCATACAAACCAATTATGTTGAGTTGTTACTTGAGTTACCTTGGGAAGATACCACAAAAGATAATTTTGACCTTAAACATGCTCAAGCCATTTTAGATGAAGATCATTTTGGTTTAGAAAAAGTTAAAGAGCGTATCATTGAACATTTAGCAGTACTAAAACTAAAAGGCAATTTAAAATCGCCCATCATTTGTTTATACGGACCTCCGGGTGTTGGTAAAACATCTTTAGGAAGAAGTATTGCAAAGGCATTAGATCGTAAATACGTTCGTATGAGTTTAGGTGGTTTAAAAGATGAAAGCGAAATTCGTGGGCATCGTAAAACCTACATTGGCGCCATGCCGGGAAGAATTTTACAGAACTTAAAAAAAGTACAATCTTCTAATCCTGTTTTTATTTTAGACGAAATTGATAAAGTGGGAAGCGATTACCATGGCGATCCTTCATCGGCCTTATTAGAAGTATTAGATCCAGAACAGAACTCTAATTTCTACGATAATTTCTTAGAGTTAGATTACGACTTAAGCAATGTGATGTTTATTGCCACCTGCAATAACCTTTCAACCATACAGCCCGCTTTACGCGACAGGATGGAAATTATTGAAGTGAATGGTTATACCGTAGAAGAAAAATTAGAAATTGCTAAACGCCATTTAATACCCAAACAAGTTGAAGAAAGTGGTTTAAAAAAATCTCAACTTAAAATAAGCGATAAAGTTTTAGAATTTGTGATTGATACTTACACAGCCGAAAGCGGTGTGAGGAATTTAGAGAAAAAGATCTCGAAAATAGCACGTAATGTTGCAGTGCACATTGCTCGCGAAGAAGAGATCCCTAAAATTACCGAAGAAAATATTGTAAAAATATTAGGCCCATCGCACATTAAAGATAAATACCAGGGCAATGATATTGCCGGTGTGGTAACAGGTTTAGCATGGACACAAGTTGGCGGCGATATTTTATTTATTGAAACAAGCTTAAGCAAAAGCAAAGCCGGCAAATTAACCTTAACCGGAAATTTAGGTGATGTGATGAAAGAAAGTGCAACACTGGCATTGGAATATTTAAAAGCGCATCCGCATTTGATAGATGCTGATTCTGAAACTTTTGAAAATCATAACATACACATTCACGTGCCTGAAGGCGGCACGCCAAAAGACGGACCAAGCGCCGGCATTGCCATGTTGACCTCTTTAGCGAGTGCCTTTACTAAACGTAAAGTTAAAAAAGCATTAGCCATGACCGGCGAAATTACCTTACGCGGCAAGGTGTTACCCGTTGGCGGTATAAAAGAAAAATTATTAGCAGCTAAACGTGCGGGCATTAAAGAAATTATTTTATGTGCCGATAATAAAAAAGATGTGGATGATATTAAACCCGATTATTTAAAGGGCTTAACGTTCAATTATGTAACTCAAATGGAAGAGGTTTTAAAATTAGCCTTACTAAAAGAAAAAGTGAAAGACAATTTTTAACGATCACCAAAATTTAAATTATAAAAAGGAGACTATAAAAACATAGTCTCCTTTTTTGTTTATTACTGGTTGAGCTATTTTGTAATATCAAAGTGAATTAATCCAATTGTCATTCCGAGAATAGGCGTCATACTGAGCGGAGTCGAAGTATGAAATCTGAGATCGGAAGAGC
>JALHPG010000095.1 GCA_022842625.1 Bacteroidia bacterium
TTACAGCATTTTCTAAATTATCTAAAAATTGTAGTTTTTCAGTTTCAGTCATGTAGCTAAAATTAGCGTCCAATTCAGAAAACTTTAATTCAAGAAATTTATTAAAATAATCAATTGCCGTTTTAACCTTATCCAGATCGGCTGCTACCTGGGCTTTTTGAAGGTAGATGGTTGCAATATCTGTTTTAGAAACGATCACTTTTGAATCAATCAACTTTATACATTCGTTCAATAATACATCTGCCTGCTCGGGCATATTAAATGCTTTTAATGTGCTCGAAAAATTTATCATTAACGAAATAGCTTGCTCAACATTTACTTTTAAATTTCCATTCAATACTTCCGAAATTTTGTTGATATAGTTAATTGCCTCATCTCGCTTATTTTGTTCCCACAATAAGTAACTCACCGAAATGTAAATGTTACCCATTTCAATATTGTTATCACCATAAATACTTTTTGAATACTGTAATGCATCATCATAATATTTTTTAGCCTTGATGTAAATTTTGCGTTGCGAATAATACTGCGCTAAATTTTCGGCAAAGGTTATGCGTTTTAATGTGTCTTGCAATTTAGGATTTGCAAGGCCGTTTTCGAGTTCTGTTACAAGCTCCTCTGCTTCGGCATCTCGACCAACTGATGTGTAAAAAAACAATAAATTATTTACAGAGGTTAGGTAATTATCAAATCGTACGCGTGTAAGTGATCTTTTTAGTGCAATGGCGCGTGTGTAATATTGCTCCGTTTCTGTTAGCTTATTCATGCGCGCATAAGTGTATCCCAAATTATTGAGTATACCCGCAAATTCAGGCGAGCGCTCGCCATAGCGTTTTAGATCAAGATTTTTTGCCCGTAACATTACCGATAGCGCTTCATCATACCTGTAAATATCAACTAATAGCGTACCGTAATCGGATAAAAAAACAGAGAACTGCGGATCAAGCGTATCTTTATTTGTGATAAAGATACGTTCTGCTTTTTCAAAATTTTCGAGTGCCTTTTTTTCGTAAAGCATATCAACATAAAGCAACGCAAGCGCCGAATAAACAGTTGGATACTCTATTTCATTTGTGAGACCTTGTTTTTCGCAATAATTTGCAGCCTCGAGGTACAGTGCCTCTGCCTTTTCAAATTTATAGAGGTACTGATTACATTCTGCAAGAGCAGTTGTAATAGCAACTACATCTTTCTTTTTGTAATTGGTTTTTTTACAAAGATCATAGCTTTTTTGAAATTGCGGCAATGCATCGGCATACTGCCCGAAATTTTTTAAAACCGCGCCGAAATTTTTTCGTAAATAAATCTCGGTATTTGGCAGTAGATTCGATTTTTCGATCTCATCATTAATTTTATAAAGTATATCAAAACCCTCGTCTATTTTATCGGTAAAGATCATATAAACTGCATTGTCAGACTTTATGGTAAGTAGATCGTCTGTTACAATTTTCTTATCTGCTTCTGCCTCTTTTAAAGCTTTATTAGACAGTTCAAATGCTTTAGAAAATTCAGATAACTCAAATTGTTTTTCTGCTTCGGCTTGAAGAATTTTATAATTCTGCGAGAATAAAACAGAACTAATAAGTGTAAGAAAAATAAATAAAGTATACTTTTTCATTGATGGCAATTTGCATATCAAATATGCTTAAAATTTAGCGAACAAATCGATCGGTGCTTGAATATACCCAACGCTGGGTAGATGAGATCATAAACAAGGAATTCCCTTTTGTTTAATTGATCTGTTTTTCAGTTCTAAAAGCCAATTCATTGCATCCACCCGGCTATTAAACATTTTAGAGGGAATTAAAGGCTTATTAAATCGAATATAAAAATTAACTACCAGTTTAATTGGTAAGGAGGTTACTACAAAAGCATCTGCAAAACGGTATTTTGACAATTCAGAATTAGAATAATAATTTCTGCCTTCTACAGTTGTTTCAACATGATTACTTGTATCTATTAAGGCATAATATTTTTTTCCCTCAGTAAAAGCAACCGCCTCGTTTAGCATAGTGACCATGTCCTCTTTTTCTAATACCAAACCACTTCTTGGCCTTACAACCAAAATATCATTTTCGTATTCGTAATCTGCCAAATTAGATGAAAGTGTTTTCACAACTTAAATATAATAAAAAAATAAATGATTAAAAAAAACCTAATAAGAGGCTGACGACCTTATGGATATTGATATGCAAGATCGAGAAATCCGCAAAATAAGGGCAATACCGCATCCTATTTATCGGTCAATCGTAACCTTCCCGTATTTCCTTCGTTTATAGGGTATGAACCATAAAAAAGAAATATTTGAATGGTCCTTTTTCTTAATACTCTCGTTATTAGCTTGGAAATTAATTGACACCTACGTAATATCTATTAGCATTTGGAAATACTTTGCTATTGAATTTTTACTTACTGCTTTTCATTCTTTCGCCTCTTTCGCAATAAAAAAAATAGAGGAAAAAGAAAATGAATGAATGCCTTTTATAAATAAACAATTTTTTTCTGAACAACATTTTATTCGGAAAATTATATATATTTATAGAACAACTATGCAATTAAAAAGATCCGTAATTATTCTCTTATTTTTTTCTTTTTACGGAAAAGCGCAAGAGCCTATACACGGAAAAATAATTGACGATAAAGGTGCCGGGATCGAACTGGCTACAGTAGCTATTCTTAATCCAAAAGACAGTGCTTTAATTCAAAGTGTGCTTACCAATGCAAAGGGAGAATACGAGCTAGCATCTTTATCACCCGGCAATTATTTAGTTAAATCTTTTTTAATTGGCTATGAGGATCATCTTTCAATAATAGAAATAACGGAAAATTCAAAAACCCTTCCTGAAATAAAACTTATAACCGGAAGCATTGACCTGAATGAAGTGAGTGTTGCTGCGATACGACAAAGCATTGAATATAAGAATGGGAACGTGACCGTAATTATTGATGGAAACCCACTTACAACAGGCAACTCTGCTTTTGATCTGTTGTCAAAACTGCCCGGCGTGGTAATTGACGAAAACAATGTTCTTTCGATTCAGGGTAGAACAGGTGTAAAAATATTAATTGACGATCGTATACAACAAATTTCCGGCACACAGCTCATTAACTTATTGCGAAGTATTAATGCTTCTAATATTGAAAAAATAGAAGTGCTAAAAAACCCACCCGTTAAATATGATGCTGCAGGTTCGGCTGGATTAATAAATATTAAAACTAAAAAAGTAAAACTTGTAGGTTTTAGTGGCGATGCCAGTTTAAATTTATCTCAGGGTGTATTTTTAAATTCTTATGGCGGACTTTCTCTTAATTATAAAGGAAAAAAAATAGTATTCTTCAGTAACGTAAATGTTTCGGATGAGATGACCTATCATCATCACCAATTCAACAAAACAGTAATATTTGGCAATACAACCACAAAGTTTGAACAAGACATGGGCAACCATGAAGGCGGGCGGTTTATAAATGGCATAACGGGGATAGACTGGTATATAAACAAAAATAACACCGTTGGCATTAAAGTAGATGCAGATGGCGGTAGAGGATTGTATTACAATTCTAACGGCAATAATACCATAAGCGATAATAGTCTTGGTTACACGCATTTAAAATTTAATTCGTACACTCCTAATCCATGGTATTCATTAAATTTTAACCTTAATGCCGAACATTTATTTGATACGCTTGGAAGCAAGATCAAATATTCTATTGATTATAGTCCTAATTATGATCATAACGAAGGACGTTTTGAGAATAATTTTTTTGATGATCAGGACAATGAGACATTGCAACCTTTTAATTATAAAACTGTAAATACTGTTACGTGTAATATTCTTTCTTCCCGGCTGGATGCTGAAAAACATTTTTCTGAAAGTTTTAGTTTAGAGCTAGGAATAAAGGCAAATGTTCAAAACATGAATAGCAATTATAATTTGCAAAACAAAAATAATGTCAGCGGTGAGTATACAATTGATACAAACTACGCCAACACATTTTCATACAACGAAAAAATAATGGCAGCCTATTTAAACGCCACTAAAGAAATTGGCGATATATCTATGCAATTAGGTTTAAGGACTGAAAATACTAGCGTTATTGCTGAAAGTAAAACAGGTGATGTTAAGTATACCCGTAATTACTTTAATTTATTTCCGGTAATTAATTTAAGTTATGCAACCGCCAATGATCACGAAATACAATTATCCTTCAATCGCCGCATTAATCGACCAGGATATTACTCTTTTAATCCCTTTAAATCGCGCGAAAATATTTTCATGTCAAACATGGGTAATCCATTTTTACGCCCGGAGTATAGTAACACCTTTGAACTATCGCATACGTATAAAGGAAAATTTTCAAACTCATTTTCATATTCGTTACTTGATAACTATATACTTGACCTTACCTTACAAAATGATTCAACAAAAGAAACCACAGCTTATGTAGATAATCTTAAAAACAGTAATACTTACGCCTACTCAATATTTTACCAAACAGATATTAAAAAATGGTGGAACGTAAGTTTAAATGGTACAGCCTCATATTCGGATTACTCGGGTAAGGTATTAGGCATGGATTATAAGTCGAGTGGCTATTTTTACAGCGGATCGATCACTAATCAATTTATAATTTTAAAAAACACCAAGCTGGATATAAATGCCAGATATATTGCACCTAGATATAATGGCGTTTGGTACCATAATAAACGTTGGGGTGTTTATTGTGCAGTAAAACAATCGTTTTATAACGACAAATTAAAAATTGTATTGGCATTAGATGACATTTTTTTTACAATGATAGGCAGTAACCAAATTAAATTACCCGGGCAAGACTGGAACATTATTGCAACTAACGATACCAGAAGATTTAGATTAAGTTTTAGTTACACCTTTGGAAAAGTTAAAGTGGAGGAGCGTGATGTGAATAGCAACGAAGATGAGAAGGAACGATTAAATCATTAAGAAATTTTAATTTGAAAAATGATGCGATCATAGATTTTTTTTATTTATCATCACAAAAAAACTACTCTTCAGTTTTTTTTCCTTTATTTAAATTCCGCTCAATATATTTTTCGTTAGGTAATAGCGCCATTTGTATGCGTTTGGCGTATTGTATAGAATCTAATATTTCTTTATTTTTTGTTTCAAGTACCGAACGGTGCCCTTCTATTATCAAGTTTTTTTCTTCAAGTAAAATATTATCGCGACTTTTTTGTTTTGCACTTTTATAAAACACTACTGCTAACAATAGGGCCAATAAAAAGCCAATAATACCGGCAATGGTAATAATACGCTGCTTTTCTAATTTTTGTTGTTCGCGCGCCAACATACTTTTTTGAACTTCGGCAGTACGAATACTGTCTGCTAAAATTTCTTTTTCATATTGGTAAGATACTTCGGTACGGGCTATTTCTTTGTCAATTTCAGAATTACTAAGCGAATCTTTTAATGAAATAAATTGCGATAAATAATTATATGCCTTTAAGCCATCTTTTTTTGCGGCATATGCTTGAGCTAAACATTCGCAAGCATCGCGTTTAATACCTTGTTCTCCTATTTCTTCTCCAATTGCTAAAGCTTCTGTGCAAAGTTTTATAGCTAGGTCTGTTTTGGATCGTTTTAAATTTAATAACCCGGCAGTTACCATCGTATTTGAGGTCTTACTTTTATCCTTTAAACCTTTAAACAATTCAAGCTCTTTATTAGCGTAAATAATAGCGCTGTCTAAATTACCAAAGTGCTCGTGCACACCCGATATTCTGCCATAAGATGCGGCCTCACCACGCACATCACCTTGTTGCAATTTAATTGCCAAAGCTTTTCTAAAAAAATAAATAGCGCTATCCGGATTCCCTTTTTTATTTTGATAATTTCCTAAATTACTGTAACAGATCCCCTGACTTTTTAAATTTTTTGTTTTGATATAAACTGCCAAAGCCTTTTTCATATTCGCAGTTGCCTTATCAATATCACCCTGATTGCTTTGAATATTTGCGATATTAACAAGTGCGCTTGCAATTCCTTTTTCTGATCCAATATTTTCAAAGATCGTTAAAGCTTGCGTGTAAAGGCGGTGTGATTCATCGGTTGAACCAACCTTACCTACAATGGCACCTTTTGAACTAAGAGCAGATGCTATGCCTAATGGATAATTATTTTTTTTGAAGATCAACATGGCAGAATCGCAATAATTTGTTGCGTGCTTATGATCGCTTAAAACACTGTAACACCAGCTTAGTTGCAAGTAAGCTCTTGCCTGCCCGCGCCAAAAATTTAATTTCTTTGAAAGTTGTATCTGTTCGTTTATAAGAGGCTCAGAGTCTGCCCAAACAAATTGAAGATCGTCAACCAATTTATTTAGGTGATTTACTTTAGTGGTATCGTCCTTATCTGCTTTAATAAGTTTACGAATAGAATCTGCCTCAAAAATACTTTGAGAAAAACCAATTGAGTAAACTAAACTAAGTAGTAAAATTAACCGAGGCTTTATAAAATGCATAAATAAATTTAAGGAAAATATATGAATTAGTAGGCATAGTTTTATCCTATGGTTTCATCAATCCGCTTTAATGGTATTCGAATTAACCAGCTGCGAATAAAATAAATCTATTACAATTTAATGCCTATCAAGCAAACATCGTCTATTTGCTCAAGATCTCCTTTCCATTCCTGAAACGCAGTACTTAAGATCTCACTTTGTCTATTGAGTGGTTCGGAGTTTATGGCAAGTAGTTTTTCGTTTAGTTTTTTATACATAAACTTTTTGCCTTTTGGTCCGCCAAATTGATCGGCATAACCATCGGTATATAAATACAAAGTATCTCCCTTTAAATAATTAATGGTGTGTAAGGCAAAACCTTCTACTCGTTCGCCCTTACCAACCGGCATGCGATCAGCAGACAACTCGTTTATTTTACCATTACTGATCAATATTGGAGAGTTGTTGGCGGCAGAATAAGTTATCTCGTTTGTTTCTTTATCAATACAAACCAAAATACCATCAAAGCCATCTCTTTGACCTTCTTTACTGATGTTATCGATCAATCGCTGACGAACAAAATCTAAAACCTTATTTGGTTCTTCTATTCCTTTTTCACCAATAGCTTCGTTTAAGAAAGAAATATTCAACAAGCTCATAAAAGCCCCGGGAACTCCATGTCCTGTGCTGTCGCAAACGGCAATGTAAAATTTATTACCCCTAAGTATCGCCCAATAAAAATCGCCACTCACAATATCTTTTGGATTGAAGTAAACAAAGTTATTAGGAATATGTTCGTTCAAAAAATCTTTGTGTGCCAACAAAGTGTACTGTATTCGTTTTGCATAATTTATTGAATCCAAAATTTCTTTTTGTTTCTCTTCAATAACATCTTTTTGTCTGGCAGTTTCAATCTCTTTTAACTCAATTACCTGTTTTTGTTTTTGAGTTATTTTAAAACGGTTATACATCATATATGAAAACACAATAACCAAAGCTAGACCGCCATACAAAGCGTATTTTTGTGTACGCTCTTTGCCAAGTTTTGCTTCGCTGGCTTCGAGTTTAATAGCAGATGCTTTTTTTTCTTCGGCTGTTTTAATACTATCTGCCGTAGCTTTTTTATCATAATTGAATTGCATTTCTTTTTGCATACTCGCTTTTAAATTCTCAGAACTAAGCATACTGTCTCGCAGACTGATGAATTTTTTATAATGATAGTAAGCAAGATCTTTTCTATTTGTTTTTTCGTACAAATAGGCTAGATAATTATGATTCTTTTTTATCATATCTACATTCCCTATCTCGTTCGCCAAAGCAAACGACTGTTTAAGATAACGCTCAGCCTCTCCATATTTTTTTAATGCCGAATAATCTTCACCTATGCTGCTCAAGTTAATACAAACGTCTTCTTTGGCGCCAAGTAGTTGGTTAAATTTGAGCGCCTCAATATCACACGCAAGAGCTCTGGCATGATCATGTTGCCTACCATAAACATTTCCCATATTACCAAGGTTACTTGCAATGCCACCTATATTCTCTAATTGTTTATTTAGTACCAAAGATTTTTCATAATATTCTAATGCATTTCTTAGATCATTAAGATGGAGATAGGCCGTGCCGATATTTCCAAGCGTAATAGCCATAGCACGTTTGTTATCTATTTGTTCTAATAATCGTAATGACTTAAAATAATACTGCAGAGCCTTTTTAAAATCTTGTTGATCATCATACGCAACACCCAAGTTGCTAAGATTAGATATTTGCAGTTTTTTATTTCCGATCTCTTCTGCAATTTTTAGGGCTTTAAAATAATTATCAAATGCTTTAGGATAGTCGGCCTTCGCATAATACACCCCGCCACTATTGCCAAGCGCCGCGGCCATTACTTTTTTTGCTCTGTTTCGTAAAGAAAGATCTTTTAATTGCAAGCCTTTTTGCGTTAATTGTATTGCCTGGTCATAAAAAGCAAGGGCTTTATCATATTCTCCTAACAAATAATTATCCCATCCAATTTGTCTTACGGCATCGGCTTCACTCACTTCGTTTTTTAATTTAACGGCAAGGTCCTTGGCTTTTGAATGATAAAACACAGATGAATCAAGACTTAGTCCCTGAAATTTATCACCGATCACCATCAGGCAGTTATAGCGCACAGTATCTATACGGGAAGCCGCGTAAACTCGTTTCAGCGAGTCGATATACCCTTGTTGCGCAACAAAGGTTAATTGAATGAAAATAAAAAAAGTGAAAAATATTTTTTTGTTCATGTTGTATAATTGTCGTTCAAAAATCAGCAACACTAAATATATTAAATTATTGTAAAACTGAAAACCTATTTAGGCTTAAGCCGTGAACCGAAAAGAGTTGCTGAACATCAAAACCCTTTCGCCTATTGGCGAAATTGGTTTTTTGTTTTCTCGTGCTCACCCAAGCTAGGTTTATGGTATTTTAGGATTATTTACATGATCCGGTTTTCGAGTTAACCAGTGCATCAAAACCCTTTCGCCTATTGGCGAAATTGGTTTTTTTATTTCTTTACTTCGGCTAAGAGCGAGCTCTTGCCTTGTGCATAAATAAAAAAACCCTTTGTGCTTTGCACAAAGGGTTTTGATGAGGTCCCGAGCGGATTCGAACCGCTGTAGCAGCTTTTGCAGAGCTGAGCCTAGCCACTCGGCCACAGGACCTTAGAAATGATAAATTTTAAATGTTAAATTAAAATTACACGGGGCAAAAATAAGATTTTTTTAGCAATTTGGTGGAATTATTATAAAAAAAATGCAGATTTCATCTAAACTCCCTAATGTAGGCACCACCATATTCACCACAATGAGCGGTCTTGCTAAAGAACATAACGCTATTAACCTTTCGCAAGGCTTCCCCGATTTTGAATGTAACCCCAAATTATTAGAACTGGCTCAAAAAAACATGAGCGCAGGTTTTAACCAATATGCCCCAATGCCCGGTGTTATTCAATTACGCGAATGCATCGCCCAGATCATTAGCAACTGTTATAACCAAAATTACAATCCCGACACCGAAATTACCATCACCGCCGGTGCCACACAGGCCATTTACACTGCCATTGCAGCCTTTATAAACGCGGGCGACGAAGTAATCGTTTTTGAACCCGCCTACGACTGCTATATCCCAAGTATTGAGCTACACGGTGCTAAAGCGGTTAGTTCACAATTAAACCCAATTGATTTTTCAATCAACTGGGACGATGTAAGAGCTAAAGTGAGTACAAAAACAAAAATGATCTTAATTAATTCGCCTCACAACCCAAGTGGAACAATTATAAGTGCACAAGATCTTTTAGAGCTTGAAAAAATAGTAGCCGGAAAAAATATTTTAGTACTAAGCGACGAAGTATACGAACACATGGTGTTTGACGGACAACAGCACCAAAGTGTTGCTAAAAATAAAACTTTAGCGCAACAGTCTATAATCGTTTCCTCTTTCGGAAAAACCGTACATACCACCGGATGGAAAATTGGTTATGTTGCCGCACCAAAAGAATTAATGGCAGAATTCAGAAAAGTACACCAGTTTTTGGTGTTTGCGGTTAATCACCCATTTCAATTAGCATTGGCTGATTTTTTATCAGAAAAAAATAATTATTTAGAACTAAAGAATTTTTATCAGGCCAAACGCGATCTGTTTTTAAAACTAACATCGTCTTCAAGATTAAAACCTTTAAAAACCGCGGGCACTTATTTTCAGTTAATGAGTTATAAAGATATCAGTAACGAAAGCGATACCGATTTTGCGATTAAACTTACTAAAGAAAATAAACTCGCAACCATTCCATTATCGGTATTTTACACCAACAAATATGACAATAAAATTTTACGTTTTTGCTTTGCTAAAAAAGATGAAACACTCGAAAAAGCTGCAGAGATAATTAATAAGCTTTAACTGATAAGCTTAAAATTTAAAACACATAGATACATAGGACTATTTAGGCTTTAATACAACTAAATTTACCAGAGTTCACATAATTTCTTCGTCTTCGACGAAGAAAAACCTATGATTTCCTTTTTAAGAATTGATTTTTCCACTATAAAAAACTTCTATGTTTCCTATGTGGTTTAAAATTTTCACGTTTTTGCTTTTTAAAAAAAGATGAAACACTTTAAAAAGCAGCAGAGATAATCAATAAACTATAAAACTTATTTTACTGAATTACCATTTTTTTGCAGAGAACAAACCTGTCGTTCTTATAAAAGTTAACGAAGTAGATACCTCTTTTTAAATTTATTAGATCAATATCATTTTTGGTTTCTTTTAATGTTCCGGTTAATTGTTCTTGCCCTAAAAGATTTACAACTTTATAAATTGTGCCAACCGCACTATTCTGTTCTAGTACTACAGAAATATGATCTGATGCAGGATTAGGATAAATACTAAGATCAAATTGTTCTGTTTCTTTAACACTAACATTATTCAAGGATAAATTAGCACAACCTAAATTTCCATTTGTAAATACTGTATGACTTGTAAGTGAGATTGTTTGTGTTGGACTTGCAAAACAAAGCAACGTTTTGTATTGTTCGCCCATTGGGTTGATACTAGGTGAAAATGGATGGATGGATGAGCCAATACCTTCAGTAAAAGAAAACAGATTATTATAGATAGTTGATCCCAAATAGGTAGTTGTAAAACGTTTGTGATACTTGCCAGTAAATAAAAAAGAATCTATTGTGTTTATTTTAAACTTTGAACCGTTATTGCCAAACACATAAAGCGTATCACCCACCACTTTGTTATTATAATCATATAAAACATCAGCATTAGTTGGTGTATAATTTAAAGGTAGGCTATTCTTAAAGTAGACTTTTTTATTTAAACTATCATTTAACACAAAACCATTGGCATAATTAAAAAACGGAGCGGGAACAGCATTCGACATGTTAACGCATGTTTGAATTGGGCTATTTGGATGCCAATTAGATTTCTGTGAGCTAAATAATCTTAGCCACTTATTACCATTATTTAAAGAATATCCTTTGATGTAAGTTCTTTCGTTTTCTTGCACGTAACAAGACCCATTGATCTTATAAACAAACTCAGTTGCCCAAACAGTAGTTGAATCAACAGGTTGGTATTTTTGAGAGAAGGTTTTATTTATTAAAAAAATAAATACGGTTATTATAACGATCTTTTTCATGTATCTAAGATACAAAAAATGATCATTTAAGCAAGTCGGCCTGCGAATAATATTTACCGTTTAAAAGCGTTGCCTCTACTTGTTTAATATTTTCAATATCCTCAAGCGGATTGGCATTCAATAACAATAAATTGGCTTTTCTGCCAACCTCAACACTACCCCAGTTTTTTTGTTGTTTAAAATGCACAGCAGCATTATAGGTGGCACATTTTAATATCTGGTAATTAGTAAAGCCTGCTTTTTTATACAACTTCATTTCTTCATACATGCCAAAACCCGGCACGTTAAATATCCCGTCATCCGGACTCAACAGCACGTTAACACCTCCATTTACCGCCATTTTAAAGATACGATCGAATTTTAAAAATTGTTGCTGATACACATTCAAATATTTACTTTCAAAATCAGTATTCAATTTTTCTTTGGTTGTTTTTAAAGCCTCGTTATATTCTTTTAACCAGGCACTTTTTACTTTTGCCGAAACATATTTCATTCCATTTCGTTCTGACAAAGTTTTTTCGGGATACTCAAAAGAAAAAACATGGTAAAAAGATAAGGTTGGACAAAACGACACACTTTTTGTTTTCATGTTTAATAAGGTGTTTCTAATATTTACAGAGTCTTTGTTGTAAGCCGCCAATAAAGGCTGGTAATGCTCTACCGAAGCAAATCCTGCATCAATACTTTTTTCAAGACTTCTAGCGTAAGCATGTCCTTCTATTGGAAAATCGTTTCGTTGACAGCTTTCAACTAGGTAATTAAAATTAGTTTCGTTAATACCTCCCAAATATTTTATAAAATCGTATTTATTATTTTTAGCATCCACAACCATTTTCTCGATGCTTTCTTTTGTTAGTAATGAATCGGATTCAGGAAACACATACGAAACAAACATTTCGGGTGAATTAATTTTAGAACCATTTGCCACACTATCTCTAAGGCCCAGTTGAGAAGATTCGCCACGCATACTGCGTAAAGTAGTAACACCGGCCGCTAAATTTAATCTTAAGTAGTCCTTCAATTTTATTGGACTGTCTTTATCAGGAAAATGCGCATGCATATCTACTAATCCGGGTAAAAGAAATTTACCTTTACAATCAATGATCTTATAACCCTTCATGATTTGTTTAGAGAGTGAATTTTCTATTTTTTCGATCTTGCCATTCTTTATATAAACGTTGCAATCGGCAATAGTTACTTCGTGATTAACCGGAATAACTGTTACGTTTTTAAGAATGAGGTTTTGCGAAAAAATAATTTCCGTCAATAAAAGAAAAGTAAATAGTAAACGCATAAAATAAAAAAGAGACTAGTTTAAACTGCTAATCTCTTTTGAAATATACGATAAATATTAATTATGAAAAAATTTGGTAGATCTTTAACGATCAAAAAAAAGAATAAAAATAAACCCAGATCTTTGGGTCTATAGCCTTCTTCTAAAAAAAAGAAACTTATTCTAAGGTGTTATTGCGTTTTGTTTGACCTCTGTATTTAACTAAACGCATGGTCCAAAAACCTAACATACCAATTACAAAAAGAGAGATGAAAAAATTTGGACCGTGACCTAATGATCTCATTAAACTAAATACTGAGTATGAAAAAGTTCCAATACCTTCAAAAATGTCTGTCCACGTAATCATTAAGCTTGTCATATCTTTAAAATTTGTAAGTTTACCGAACAAAAATAAGAATAATTTATAAATAAAAAAATTGTGTTTGCAGGCCTGTTAAATAAAGGATTAAGGGGGAGTTTGGTACTCTTGTCGATCATTTTTTTGGCTTCAGCTATTACACTTTATTTTGCACCTAAAAGCCTAGAAATCAACAACTACCCCAATGTATTTTACAATTATTTCTCACAAAAACTCACCAACAAACTGCTTATAGTAATTTTAAACTTTTTGTTTATAGGTATTGGGGTGCTGTTAATTAGTTTTATTGCCGTTAAGCAAGAGGTGGTAGATAAACAAAATTACTTTCCTGTATTTATTTACCTGCTGCTTAGTATTGTTTCTGTCAATCCAAACCAATTAACACCGCAAATTTTTACCAATGTGTTTGTTCTATACTCAATTTATAAATTGCTTGATACCTATCGAAAAGAAAATGAATTAAGTCAATTATTTGAAGCCGCCTTTTGGTTGAGCATTTCGGCCTACATCACCATTTCGAGTATTATTAGTTTTCCTTTATTTTTTATTGTGCTTTTAATTTTACGTCCGTTTTATTGGCGCGATTGGGCAATTGCTATTTTAGGTTTTATTGCGCCTATTTTTATTTGCGAAAGCATTGCTTATTTAAGCGATTACAGCCAATGGTATTTATTTAAATCGGTGGCTGTGTTTTTACAGTTTTTAAAACCACCCTCGTTAAGCGAATATTTTTTACCGTTGACTACTTTTTTAGTAATTACATTGTTGTTTGCGATCTTTCAGAATTTAATTAGGGGTTTTGGAAACACCGTAAAAAAACAAAAAGCCAAAATTATTTTATTTTGGTTCTTGTTCTTCGCTACATTTGGTTTCTTTTCGGGCGGAGCAAACAGCTCAAGCATTATTCTAATTTATGCCTTCCCGCTTTCGTTTTTTATTGGCGATTTCTTGTACGGCCTTAAACAAACAAAAATAGCAAATACCATTTTGTTTTTCTTTTTGCTATGCGTGTTGGTAGTGTTTTTGGGAGAGTATAATGTGATGTAATAAAAATTTTACAATTTATTCAAAGCAGTCTCCAAACGTTTTATCACTTCATCTTTTTCAATTAAAGCTATCATATCAAACAATTGCGGTCCGCCTGCTACACCCGTAATTAATACACGTAATAATTGCATATCAATTTTACCAACTTGTTTTACCAACTCTTCAAACGAATCGTGAATGGTTTGCATTTTCCAATCGGTAATTGCCTTAAAATTTTCTAAAACCGAAGTAAACAATGCTTTACTGGTATCGTTCCATTTTTTGGTAATTACCTTTTCGTCGTAAGTTGTTGGTGCTTCAAAAATATATTTGCCATGATCCCAAAACTCATGCACAAATTGTACTTTTTCTTTCACCAGTTTACAAAACTCAATCATAAAAGCATTACTTTTTTCGTAGCCTTTTTCTTTTAAAATTGGTTTAAACACTTCTGCTAATTCAGCATCCGATTTTTTACGCAAATATTGTTGATTAAACCATTTTGCTTTTTCAGGATCAAATTTTGCACCCGATTTATGTACACGTTCAAAAGAAAATAATTCAGCTAATTCGGCAACAGAAAAAATTTCTTCGTTGTTACCCGGATTCCAGCCTAATAAAGCTAAAATATTTACAAAGGCTTCAGGATAATAACCCGTCTCTCTGTAACCAATGTATGGCGTAGCTTCGCGAGGATCTTGCCAGCTTAAAGGAAAC